>NZ_CEXBMR010000099.1:0-1352 GCF_982614295.1 Synechococcus sp. | reverse complement strand
ACTAAACATTACTCCTGGGACAAGTCTGCCGCAATACTTGGCATCGGATCTTCCCAGATGAAAGATGTTGCATTAGATATTCATGGACGTATGAGCATCGATAGTCTGCGTCGACAACTTTCTCGCTGCCTAGCAGAGAGAGTACCTGTCTATTCTGTCATCACCGTGATTGGGAGCACAGAGGAAAGTAATATTGACCCGCTTGCTGATATCCTTGAACTGAGAGACGAATTTCGACAGCAAGGGCTAGGCTTCTGTGTTCATGCTGATGCTGCATGGGGTGGCTATCACGCATCGCTCTTGCATGACACGTCTGAAACGCAGCAATGGAGCGAGATGAGCGCAGGAGCTCGACTCGTAGAATTTGGAATTGGTCTTAGCTCGTATGCTCATCGGCACTTGAGTGCACTCACAGATGCAGATACGATCACCGTCGATCCGCACAAGTCAGGTTATATTCCCTATCCAGCTGGTGCATTGTGCTATCGCAATAGCCAAATGCGTGAGCTCCTCACTTTTGTGGCTCCGTATATCAACCACACAGAAGAAGAGCCCAATGTGAGCAGCTATGGCGTAGAGGGCTCTAAAGCAGGTGCCGCGGTGGCTTCCATTTATCTGAGCCATAAGGTCATACGACCTGACAAGTCTGGCTACGGCAGACTGATTGGAAGAGCAATGCTCGGATGCAAGAGGATCTATGCACGGCTTCTGTGTATGGCTAGGCCAAATGACCGCTTTATCTGCGTACCACTTCCACAACTCAGCCCGGCGATTCCAGGTAAGAGTGCAAGCGATAAGCATGGCTTTGTTCGCGACCGCGTTGCCTTCAGAAGCCTCGATCAGATCGCAGCCGACAATGATGCAATCAGAACTCTTCAAGAAATGGGGCCAGATCAGAATATTATTACCTATGCTTTTAATTTCAAGAATTCCAATGGAAGTCTGAATCAGAGCGTCTCAAAGATGAACGCGCTCAACGAACAGATTTACCAACAGCTAAGCATCAATCCAGGATCAGATATTTATGGGTACCGACTCATTTTAAGCACGACTAGGCTAGATCGTCAAAGCTATGGCGACGACTTTATCAATGACTTAAAAGACAGACTTGGAATAGATCAGTCAGAAGGGGACTGCATCACGGTTTTACGTTCGACGATCATGGATCCATGGATTGGCAACCCCAAGGGAGATGCATTTGTCGACATATTTGAGGAAGAACTACGCAGCGCAATAGCCAGATCACTGCTTGAGAACTCCATGCTAGATACATTCCTTGGACTTGATAACGACGGCAATAATAAAGTATCTATGCTGGAACTCATCGAAATACTAAAGCGCCTTGGCTACGA
>NZ_CEXBMR010000098.1:0-2050 GCF_982614295.1 Synechococcus sp. | reverse complement strand
GTGGCCTTGAATTACATCGTTTTCAATGGCTAACAGATTGCAGTGATGCTGCCATTGGCTCTTTACCGCAGCATTGGAACCATTTAGTGGGGGTGCAGGAGCCAGATCCCAATGCAAAACTTTTGCATTTCACCCTGGGGGGGCCTTGGTTTATAGGGGAAGAATGCCCCCATTCAGCTAAATGGTTTTGGGCGCGGGAAAAAGCAATGCAACTTTGGCAGCAACCATGACCTGCCTTGTGGTGATCCCAGCCCGGCTGGAATCCAAGCGTTTACCCCGCAAATTACTGGCCGATATCAATGGCAAACCGCTTTTGCGCCATGTAATCGAGCGCTGCCTACTTGCAAAAGAGCCGCAGATGGTGGTGCTTTGCACCGATAGCCAAGAAATTAAAACTGCCTTGCAAAGCTGGGGCCTTGCTGATCAAGTGCCTGTATTGCTAACTAGTGCCGCCTGCAGTAGCGGTAGCGATCGAATTGCATCTGTGCTGCCTCAATTAATCAAATTAAGCAACGCCAATCTTGCATCCAAAAATCTTGAGATAGAAAAGCTTTGGATCCTCAATGTGCAAGGGGATCAACCCTGCCTTGATCCTGCCGTGATCGATGCTTTAGCAATTGCCTGTGCAACTGCTGATTTCATCGCAAAGGCGCCAGTTGTTACTCCTGTTTATCGCTTAAGCGCCGATAAAATTCACGATCCTGCCGTGGTGAAATGCCTGCTCGCAAGCAGCGGCCAATGCCTTACTTTTTCCCGCAGCGCTATTCCCCATGTGCGGGATGTATGCCCTGAAAACTGGCATCTACACGCCAATTACTGGGGCCATGTGGGCATCTATGCCTATCAAGCTGCAGTTTTAAACCGTTGGCAGCAGCTACCTCCATCTCCTTTAGAACAAGCTGAAAAACTCGAGCAATTGCGCTTACTGGAAGCAGGCATCAGCATTTATGGCCTCGAGGTTGCTGGTGATTCCTTATCGGTTGATACCCCAGCTCAATTGGCTTTAGCCCGCAAGATCTGTTCCGCCAACTCCCGCACAGCCCCATCGCCCCCACGCTGACGCAGCAGCAAATCCGCCATGCGTTTTAAAGAGCGGCAGCCATCAGCAGGAGTAACCAGCACCCCCACCAATGGACGCACCGACAGATCATTAACGTCGTCTCCGATAAAAGCAGTGGCGGCAATTGAAATCTGCAACCGCTCCTGCAATTCCGCCAAAACCCCCGCCTTATCTCTTATCGCCGTGAAGCAATGCTTAATCCCCAAATGCCGCGCCCGTTGCTTTATTGCTTCTCCGCGGCCGCCACTTAAAAATGCCAATTCCAGGCCCGCCTGCTGCAGTAATTTCAAACCAAGGCCGTCGCGGGCATCAAAACGGCGTTGCACCACACCATCATCGCTATAAATCAAGCCCCCATCTGTTTGCACCCCATCCACATCTAAAACCAACAAATCAATCGCTGCTAAGCGTTGTTTAAGCCCAAACCAATTCATAAGCTTGAAGGGGCAAAAGGTTCAGCTTGGGCAACAGCGCGAATTGCCAATAATTGCTTTAAAAGCGCTTCTAAACGCTGCAGCGGCACCATGTTTGGCCCATCGCTGCAAGCATGTTCCGGGTTTGGGTGGGTTTCTATAAATAAACCATCCACCCCCACTGCCATCGCTGCCCTTGCCAAGGGGGCAACAAATTGACGCTGGCCACCACTGCTACTACCTAAGCCCCCTGGTTGTTGCACCGCATGGGTGGCATCAAAGATCACCGGGCAGCCAAGGGCCTGCAACTGGGGCAAGCTGCGGTAATCCACCACCAGTGTGTTGTAGCCAAAACTGGTGCCGCGCTCCGTAAGCCAGAGCTGCTCTGGGCCTGTTAACCCCATCTGCCGCAACTTTTGCACGAGTGCTGCCATATCCCAAGGGGCTAGAAACTGACCCTTCTTTACATTCAAACCCCAAGCGCCGCGGCCCTCTAACAGTGCTGCAGCGGCAGCCTGTAATAGATCGGTTTGGCGGCAAAGAAAAGCTGGTATTTGCAACACATCCACCACGGCCG
>NZ_CEXBMR010000097.1:0-2135 GCF_982614295.1 Synechococcus sp. | reverse complement strand
GAGCCCTGCCAAGTTATTAATGCTGTTGGCGGTATCGGGGTGCTCAGGCCCCAGCGCTTTCTCTCGGATCGCAAGAGCACGCTGGAATAGGGGCTCAGCCTTGGCATAAAGGCCCTGGTAGTAGTAGAGCCCTGCCAAGTTATTAATGCTGTTGGCGGTATCGGGGTGCTCAGGCCCCAGCTCTACCTCCCTCCACGCCAAGCTTCGTTCTGCAATCGCTGTCGCCTCTGCATACTTGCCGGCTTTATAAAGCCGTTCGGCCTCTGCATCGAGCTGCTTCACCTTCTCGGCATCCAGCCCCGCATCTACTTGCGATGTGGCCTGTGCAACCCGCGGATCAGCAGAAGCAATCCCCAAAGGAGGCAGCGCTAGGCCTCCCATCGCAATCAGCAAAGACATCGCTGCGCTAGTGGCAAATCCTGTCAGTGCCATTACCGAAACCGCGTCGAGAGCAACGCCTGTTAAGACCATATCCCCAGTAACCCGGACCAGCCACCATGCGACTCACATCTCTGGGGCCAGCCCTGCATACAGGCGCAGGATCTTGAGATTCTGTGGAAAGAAGCATAAAGTTGTGAGAAATGCCTTGAAGTAACCAACTGCGCTAACGGCAGGAGGTATCAAGGGTGATGCCATTAGTGGCTGAGGTATTAAAAGGAACTACCAATATCAACCAAACACTTGTGGCAACAGGTGCTGCTTTTGTTTATTGGCAATACATAGAAGGATGTGATCGTAAAACCTATTCACGCCTTGAAAACGAAGCATGCTTAAAAAGCCTTGGTGTATGGCATGTTCCTGGCGGCATTCAACGGCCCTGGGATTACAGGCGGGGTAGGAAGAGTGGCAGTAGATATAGATGTAAGCAAATTGGTTCCTGGGCAAAAGCGCAGGAACCACTCAAACAAGGCCACACATACCTCGATGGCGACGGTGATGGGGAAGCTTGCGAAGGGTTGAAGTAATAAATACTGAAGTCTTAGTCAAGCGCTATTTAGCTTTTAACAAACCGTACATATTATTTGGCTATCAAAATTATTACTCCAACCAATTGTACATACAAAAAGGCGGTGACATGGCCCTCAACTCAACAATATTGTGATTAATAATCAAGGGTAATTTTATTTAATAATGGGATTGGCGCAACTTTTAGCAACGTCTTCAAATGCACTAATTATTTTAGCACGACTAATACTGGCACTTTTCAATTCAGAAAGTGTTATGTTATTCGTATTAGAAAGTGCTTTTGCTTCAGTTACTCCAGTCATTGCAGATGTCCAACATGCCTTTATCTCTGGTCCGGCAAAATTCACTATATCTTGAAAAGCTTGTTGAACTTTCTGGCAAGATGTTAGTTGAGATTCTCTTGTATATATAGAGGATTCAATACATTCATCTTTAGACTTTTCGACTGAATCTATCAATATGCGCCAATCAACGTTAGCGACTCTTTTTTTTGCATCAAGAATAGCTTTTTTTTGCCTCTGCAGCAGCTTTCTTTTTAAGCGCAATTTTCTTCTCTTCTCCCGCTAATGCATTTACTAGTTTGTAATATTCGGCTGGGCATAGTCTGTACATTTCATTAGATACAAACGTATTCCAGTTCGGTAAATCGTAATCGGCGTCGTAAAATTGTCTATCGAGGACACGTCTAAACGCTGTTTGATAAGCAGCAATCGGCTCCATTCCTAGCCGCGCCTTTTCGCAGAAGTGATTGGCAACAGTAAAAGTGACAAATGAGGATTGAGCTTTTACAGATGTGGCGCAAATCACCAATCCTAATGCCAATAGAGTTAATAGGTTCATACTGTCCCCAAGCAATGATCCTCATTATGATCCATAACAAGCGCTTGTAAGTAGCGTTGCGAAAAATGACGAGGCAGCCATCCTCCAACAGCCTAGAGTATTTGAATGCTATTTCAATATTTGTAATTATTAGTATTTAAAAGGGCAAAAATCTGAGCAAAGCAAGTTTATATAAATATGAGATCAATGAAATGATAATTTCACTTTATGATCGTGGCCAACCTTGTGACCCTGGTGCCAGCTGGCTTTGTGCTGGAGCGAAAGTTGCAAGCTATTAGAGCTGCGCGCAGGTGAAGGCAACCAAACTGAGCTTGCAGTTGCGGAGCTGG
>NZ_CEXBMR010000096.1:0-2181 GCF_982614295.1 Synechococcus sp. | reverse complement strand
CGTCGAGGATGTCGAACCATCCGCGCTGGCTAACGCGCCCTAGGGCGATCGTCATAGCTTTTTGTTCACAAAGCGTTACATAAGGAACCATACAGATATGAGGGGGCTTTTGAGGGGAAAACCCAACAAGATCAGCACATCTACCTACGCACTTGCTTCCCTAGGGTGCCGCCAGTATTGATTTCTCCATGTTTGTTATCGAACTAAGCCTCAAGCTTTCGCCAATGCCAATCTCCGTGCAACGCAAGGAGTTGGAGGCAGCCCAAAGCCTCTACCAAGAAATTCGCAGTGCAATGCAACACGGTGAGCGGCAATTGTTAGAGCTGCGTTGCGAAAAAGCAGAAGAAAAATTAGTAACACTTTTAAGCAGCGAAATCCTGGCGGTGCAGATATACGAAAAAAGTGCCCTCGGCGCCGGTAGCAAGCGCCCTGGCTTCAGCCTCGGCGCTGAATGAAAGCAATCCTTGAGGTGGATCGGGTTAGCTACCGCTGGCCTAACAACAGCGCTGCCCTAATCAATTGCTCGCTGCAAATTCCAAAGCCGGGCCTTTGGATGCTGGTGGGCGGCAACGGCAGCGGTAAAAGCACTCTGTTGCGTTTGATTTCTGGCCTGCTTGAGCCCAAAGAAGGCGAAATCCGGCTGGCTTCAATTGCAGCGCTGGTTTTTCAAAATCCAGACCATCAACTGCTTTTGCCCTGCTGCGGCAGTGAACTTTGCTTTCACCTGCCAATAGGGATAGCGCCGCAGGCAGAGCTAATCGAAGCTGCTCTTGATCAGGTGGGGCTTGCCGGATTTAGCAATCGCCCGATCCACAGCCTCAGCGGTGGCCAGAAGCAACGGCTCGCTATTGCCTCAGCTCTATTAAGTGGAGCAGAGCTGCTGTTACTGGATGAACCAACCGCATTGCTTGATCCAGAAAGTCAAGGGGCAGTGCTGGCTCTAATCCGCCAGCTTTGCAAGCAAACAGCAACGCAACCGAAGCCGCTCACAGCACTTTGGGTTACCCACAAACTGGAGGAACTGCACCATTGCGATGGGGCCTTGAGGCTGGAGCAAGGCAGTGCCGGACCCTGGCTTACTGGGGCTTCTATGGCTAGCGCCCTTGAGGGGTTGCCCAGGGGGCGGGCGGGCGGTTAAGTTCTAATCCACCTCGTTTGGGGTGCAATCCTCGGTAGCTCAGTGGTAGAGCGATCGGCTGTTAACCGATTGGTCGCAGGTTCGAATCCCGCCCGGGGAGTTTTTAACACTTTAATAAATAATATTTAATTGATATTAGTTTGATGCTGTATAAACTATTAATCTAAATACTTGCCGGTTCGTTAAAAATTCTTTTTATTTATCCTCTATACTATAAAAACAAGCACGCAGAAACGATTGGACGTAATCCACGGTTCTGGCTAATCCCTGCTCCACCCCCACCAAGCTGCATTGATGAAGCCCTGCATCCTCTTAATAGAAGACGACCAAGACATGCGGGAGCTTGTGGCTGGCTGCCTTGAGCATTCCGGGTTTGATGTGCAAAAAGCAGAAGATGGCATTAAGGGGCAAGCTCTCGCCCTCCAATACGGCCCAGATCTAATCGTGCTTGATCTGATGCTGCCCAAAGTTGATGGGCTCACCCTTTGCCAACGCCTACGGCGCGATGAACGCACAACTCAAATACCAATTTTGATGCTCACCGCGCTTGGCGGCATAAAAGACAAAGTAACGGGCTTTAATTCTGGCGCCGATGATTACTTAACCAAACCTTTTGAACTAGAAGAGTTCCTAGCTCGTATCAAGGCCCTGCTACGCCGCAGCGATCGTGCTCCGTTATCAAGTAAGCACAACGAAATTCTTAATTTCGGGCCGATCACCCTTGTTCCTGAAAGATTTGAAGCAATCTGGTTTGAACAGGCGGTGCGTCTCACCCACCTTGAATTCGAACTGCTGCACTGCTTATTGCAACGCCACGGCCAAACTGTTGCACCATCTTTGATTCTCAAAGAAGTATGGGGCTATGAACCAGACGACGACATCGAAACCATTCGAGTTCATATCAGACACCTGCGCACTAAATTAGAACCAGACCCCCGCAAACCCAGGTTTATCAAAACCGTTTATGGAGCCGGTTATTGCCTAGAATTGCCCTCTGGCAACCAATTAGCTGATTGCACCAGGGTAATGGCAGAGTTTCGCGC
>NZ_CEXBMR010000095.1:0-2216 GCF_982614295.1 Synechococcus sp. | reverse complement strand
GATCCAAAATCACAGATGAGTAACAGGTCGTTTTAGTCTCCCCAAATCAGTTGGTGTCACAGGTTTTTTTATGCAGGTGCGTATTGGTAATGGTTACGACATCCACCGCCTCATTGCAGGCAGACCACTAATAATTGGTGGCGAATTACTTGAACATCCAGATGGGCTTGGCCTCGATGGCCACAGCGATGCTGATGTATTGGTTCACGCCATCATGGATGCCTTACTTGGTGCCTTGAGCCTAGGAGATATTGGCAAATACTTTCCCCCTGATGATCCCCAATGGAAAGGTGCCAATAGCCTTAAGTTATTAGAGCAGGTGAATTCCTTAATTAAACAACAGGGCTGGCAAGTGGAAAATATTGACGCTGTTGTTATTGCAGAGAGGCCTAAATTAAAGCCCCATATAGAAACAATACGAGCAAGAATTGCAGGATCATTAGGTGTAAATCCAGATCAAGTTGGCGTGAAGGCCACCACAAATGAAAAACTCGGCCCTGAAGGTAGGGAAGAAGGTATTTCTTGCCATGCCGTTGCCTTACTGGTGCATTTATGAAAATTGTTGCATTGTTAAAAGCGCTGGTGGGTAATGGCCTGATCCTTTTGGGCTTGTTTGCTTGCCTATTGATAACAACAAGCCCAGCTATGGCCCTGCGGGAGCTTGATCCCAATGCAGGGGTGGTGGAGGTTCTACAGATGCCGGTTACAAAAGACCAAACCAGCTGCTGGCGCACAGCAGAAGCTGAGGTATGGGAACCATGGCTTGAGAAACAAAGCGGTTACCAAGGCAGGGAATTACTTTGGGATTCAGTTCGCCAACAGGCTGTGGTTTTAATTGGTTGGTTGAGCCAATCCGAATGGGATGCAATTCCAGCTAACAGTATTAAAAAAACCGAACAACGATTTGATGGGATATTGCAACGCTGCTTAGGTAGTGGTGCCTCAAAACCCTTACCCCTACAACGCACCGGATCTTTGCAACCAATTCAATGACCTATGTGCTCGGCACCCACAGCGAAGAACTAAATCGGCTTGGGCGCCAACATCAAATCTGGCAAGCAGAAGCGATGGCTGCTTGGGATAAAGCGGGCTTTAAAAGTGGTGATCGGCTTTTGGATCTTGGCTGCGGGCCAGGATTTGCCAGCTTTGATTTAGCGAAACGAGTTGGCTCAACTGGCCAGGTGCTAGGTATTGATCAATCCCCCAGCTACATCACATATTTAAATGAACAGGCAGCAGAATTGCAGCTTCCACAATTAAAAGCTGAACTGCTTGATTTGGCAGGGCCAGCACCTTTAGCGATTGCTAATTACAGCTGGGATGGCGCCTGGTGCAGATGGTTTTGCATGTTTCTTACTGATCTAAATCCCCTATTGGCATTAATCAAAAGTTCCCTAAGACGCGGCGCTAAATTAGTGCTGCATGAATACATCCGCTGGGATACCTTCTCATTACATCCCCATGGTTCAGCAGTAGCTGAATTTGTTAACTGTTGCATTCAGCACTGGCAATCCCATGGTGGTGATCCAAATGTGGCCAGCAGGCTTCCAGCACTTTTGCAGCAGCAGGGTTTTGAACTAGTAAGCAGTTGCAGCTTGCTTGCCTGCGCCCCTAATGGCCATATAAAAGCCCAATGGCTTGAGGATTTTCTTACTAGTTATCCAGCCCAGCTAATTGCTGATGGTGTTTGGACACAAAGCCAGCAGGCGGCCCTAGAAGCAGAAATTAGCCAAGCTAAAAACAATCAAAGCCTATGGCAAACCCCTGCCTTAGTTGAACAGATTTGGCAAAAAACATGAAAGATGATCAGAGCGATATATTGCATCGGCTTGATTTAGATCGCCGTAATCGCATTGGCATGCTGGAAGCAGTTTGGGGAGAACATAAAACTGCAGAACAGATAATTGCCATTGCCCTTGAGATGCAAGCTGCGGGTGAATTAATGCTTGCCACAAGAATTGATCAAAACAAAGCTGCTAAAATTGCAATTGAATTGCCAACAATTAAATATTATTCCCAGGCGCACTGTTTAAGCCTTGGCAGTTTGCCTGAAACCGGTATTAATGGCTTTGGTGATGTGGCGATCCTCACCGGTGGCAGCAGTGATATCACTGTTGCCGCAGAAGCACAACTTGCTTTGGCCTGCCATGGAATTCATTCCGATTTAATTGCTGATGTTGGTGTGGCTGGCTTGCATCGGCTTATGCATAAATTAC
>NZ_CEXBMR010000094.1:0-2229 GCF_982614295.1 Synechococcus sp. | reverse complement strand
TTCGGCCATTGGAGTGGCACTGGCATAGTTGATATCAGCCTAGGTTTGAAATTGCAGCGCTGAGCTTGCTTATGGCAAACCAGTTGTGCATCCTCCATGCCCTACCTGTGTGGGCCCCCGCTTGGCAATATGGCGGGCCGGTGCGCAGTGTTGGTCGCCTTTGCGGCGCCCTTGCTGATAGGGGCATCAAGGTTGAAGTAATCACAACCACCGCTGGATTGCCCGATTGGCCACAAACAGAAATCGGCGTTCCCCTTGAGCGAGATGGCATCACAGTTACCTATTACCCCGAAGATCAACCGGGTGGAGCGATTCGCTCGCAGGCTTTATTAGCAGCCTTGCCAAAGCACCTTGCCCGCAATCAGTTGCTTCACTTAAGTGCCCTCTGGCAACCCTTGGGTCCACCGCTGCAACGGGCTGCCCAGCGCCTTGGCGTGCCGGTGGTGCACAGTTTGAGGGGAGCTCTAGGCCCCTATAGCCTCAGCCGTGGCTGGTGGAAAAAACTGCCTTACTACTGGCTAGTGGAACGGCCTTGCCTTAAGCGTGCCGCTGCTTTACACACCACTTCAGGCCGTGAGCAGCGCGAATGCAATAACCCATTACTTGGCCTTGGGGCCTTGCCTCCCCGCTGGCTTTTGCCCAATCCCCTCGAGCTTGCAGCCTTTGGTTTTGATCCCCAGCAGCGCCTTGCCTGGCGCACCACCCATCAATTGAAAGCCAAGGAGCCCCTATTTTTGGTGTGCGGCAGGCACCATCACAAGAAGGGTTTAGATCTTTTGGCACCGGTTTTTAAAGCCCTCGCCCATCTGCCTTGGCATTTTGCTTTGGTGGGCCCGGATGAAGATGGCAGCGCGGCAGCCCTCGAGCAAAGCCTTAGGTGCCATGGTTTAGGCGAGCGCCTATTGCGATTGCCATTGCAACAGGCGACTGAATTGCCAGCTCTTTTTGCCGCTGCCGATCTTTTACTAATGCCAAGCCGCCATGAAAATTTCGGCAATGTGGCCCTTGAAGCCCTGGCCTGCGGTTGCCCAGTGTTGTTAAGTGATGGAGTGGGTGCGGGCGAGGAATTGGAACGGTTACTTACAACACAACCCTGGGGTGCAGTGTTACCCCGCCGCTCACATTTGTGGAGCCAGTGGTTAGCGGCTTGGCTTTTAAATTTTGCGGCTAAACCGTTAAGGCTTGATCCGCAGCTGTTAGTGGATCATTACGGAAGCAGCGCAGTGGCAGCCAATTGCGAAGCCCTTTATCGCACCCTGTTGTGACACCGTCGGTGGCAGGGGTTGTGCTCACCCTAAATGAAGCAACAGATCTGCCTCGGGCCCTGGCTTCCCTGAGCTGGTGCCAGGAACTATTGGTGCTTGATTCCGGCAGCACCGATGCCACTACTGCCCTTGCTCATGCCCAGGGTGCTCGTGTAATTGTGCATCGGCCTGAGGGTGGCTTTTTGATCAGTGAGCAGCGCAACTGGGCCCTCATTCATGGCAACCTCAAAAGTGAGTGGGTTTTGTTTCTAGATGCTGATGAGGAGATCACTCCAGCCTGCGCGGCAGCAATAACTGCGGCTACAAGTGCAAGCGCTGAGCTATTTGGCTTCGAACTCACACCTCGTTATTGGTTCCTAGGCCGCTGGTTACGCCATACCCAGGGTTACCCCAATTGGCATCCACGTTTATTGAGGCGCAATTTTTTGCGATTTGAAGGTGGGGTATGGGAAAGCTTTTGCGGTTTAAATGGCGATCCTTTAACCGGTTTGATCGGCCGTCTTAAAGAGCCCTATGAGCACTACGCCTTTAGCAAAGGGATTAACGATTGGCTTGAGCGCCATAGCCGATATGCCGATTGGGAAGCAAGAAAGATCGTGGCATTTCTTGATGGCGGAGGTAGCAATTCTCTAGGCACCCGCCGTTGGCTTCAATTGCGAAAGTGGGCGGCAATCGCTTGGCCCCTGAGGCCCTTTGGGCGTTTCACACAAAAATATCTGCTGCAAGGGGGCTGGCGGGAGGGTTGGCAGGGCTTGTTGTTTGCTTTTTTGATGGCCAGCTACGACTTAATCACCGTTGTGAAAGTGATCGAATTGCGGCGTAGACGCAAAGGCCTGCCCCTATGAAACCAACAAGCCAGCTGCCTTTGCTGTTGATAACTGAGCACTTCGCGCCTGGCCATGGCGCCACCGCCCAATTAATGACTGATTTGGCCTGCGGCTTGGTTTCCCGCGGCATCCCAGTA
>NZ_CEXBMR010000093.1:0-2260 GCF_982614295.1 Synechococcus sp. | reverse complement strand
AAAGTAACCAAGATAAAAATGGCCATCCCACCACCCAAGCAAGTAAAAGGCTGACAACTAAGAGAAGCGGCGCAATAATAACGCCCATCCAGATTGGCACAAGACCAGAGGCAAAGGGTCTGCTTCGCTTTCTCGGATGAGCTCGATCACTTTCGAGATCCAGCAAGTCATTGGTTATGTAGACAGAGGAAGCACAGAGCCCAAAAGCAAAGAAGCTTAAAACCAATGCAATCCAGCCGTCGATGTTCTCCAGTTGATGGGCTGCCAATAGGGGCACAAAAAGTAAAAGGTTCTTTAGTCATTGATGCACACGCAAGACTCGAGCCCAAGTAGACGCTCGAATTGGCTTAGGAGGGAATTCTTTTTCAAGATCGCAAACTTCGGCTGCAAAACCAGCCAGATTTCGCTTGCCGTTGACGACGACTGCACGATTGGCTTTTTCCCAGACCAGCAGGTCTTTACTAGAGTTCCCTGCGTAATCAAATCCAGATTCGCCGAAGCGCTTGACAAGTGCATCTGCTTTATGACCACCAGCCAGATTCATCTGACCATCGCTAGCGATCACTTCATCAAAAATTTGTAAATGCTCTGCTATCTTATGTGCAATTGTCTGGTCCGACGCCGTGCATAGTATCAATCGACGTCCGCTGGCACGTTCCGACTTTAACCACTCAATTAACTCGACGTTGTATGGCAAGGTCTCAGGTGAAAAGTCTGTCGATGCCGCTAACTTAGCCTTTAATACGGCTTTGCCCCTTAGTAACAAAAAGGGGATCCCAAGCGCACGGACTGGCTTATCACGCAAGAGCCACATGCTGGACTCATGCAGCATGTCTGTATGAATAAGCGTTCCATCAAGGTCAACGACCAGTGGGTGGTTAGGCAGCACTAAATTTCCGACTCTAAAGTAAACTATAGGTGTGCATTGTATCCACTTTAGCCGCAAAACTTCCCAAGGTTGAATCGAGCTCCAAGCTATCGTCAAATCTAGACAATATGTATTGACCTGCCACACCTCAAGCGACGTGGATTACGCTGGAGGTTGGACAACCGAAGGCGCAGAGCCACATTGAGGGAGCAGGTCATGAAAGAGTGTACCAAGTACGTAGGTCTAGACGTTCACAAATCCACGATCGCTGTTGCGATTGCAGAAGCCGGTTCTAGCGAGGTTCGCTACCATGGTGAGATCCCGAACACGCCTGAGCAGGTTACCAAGACTTTGCGCAAGCTCAGCAACTCGGGTGCCAAGTTGTCCGTCTGCTACGAGGCGGGGCCATGTGGCTACGAGGTTTATCGTCACCTGACCGATCAGGGCATTGATTGCATGGTGGTGGCACCGTCCATGATCCCGCGCAAGCCAGGTGATCGGGTCAAAACAGATCGTCGTGACAGCGAGATGCTAGCCAGACTTCACCGGGCGGGTGAACTCACCGCGGTTTGGGTGCCCAGTGCTGACCAAGAGGCCTTGCGGGATCTGGTGCGCGCTCGAGCCGACTTTGTGCTTTTGCAAACCCAAGCGCGCCAGCGTCTCAATGCGTTCTTATTGCGACATGGAAAGAGGTTTGCAGGCAAGAGCAAGTGGACACAGGCTCACTTTCGCTGGCTTGAGACGATTAAATGCGGCTTCCCCGTTCAGCAGATCGTCTTGCAGGAGTATATCGATGCGGTCACGCATATGCAAAAGCGGGTCAAAACTTTGGATAAACAAATCGAGTTGGCTGGCAACGAATCGACACTCAAACCCTTGATCCAAAACTACATGGCACTGCGGGGTATTAGCCGCTTGGTTGCCACGGCACTGGCTGCCGAGCTCGGTGACATAACCCGGTTGCCAATGCGCCACAGCTGATGGCCTATCTGGGACTCGTGCCCAGTGAGCACTCCTCGGGCTCGAGCAAAGTCAGGGGTGGCATCACCAAGACGGGCAATGGTTATATGCGACGATTACTAACTGAGGCGGCTTGGACGTACAGGCACCTGGCCAGAAAGACTGCTTGTGTACAGCGACGGGCTGAACAAACACCTGAGCAGGTCCAGGAGATCGCCTGGAAAGCTCAGCAGCGACTTTGCGCACGATACCGCGGCTACATTCAGCGCGGCAAAGTCTCGGTGCAAGCCTGCACAGCGGTTGCTCGTGAACTGGTGGGCTTTATTTGGGCTATCGGCCAAGCCACGGGTCCTTTGCATGAGATCTCGGTCAATGCATAAGCCAACTGCCAATCAACTTGCGAGTTACCCACCGCGCCGCTCGCCTCGCGCC
>NZ_CEXBMR010000092.1:0-2264 GCF_982614295.1 Synechococcus sp. | reverse complement strand
CGGATAATCAAGCAGGGGATTGTTTGTAGTTATGGCGCTGCTGGTTCAAAAATTCGGTGGCACTTCTGTTGGCAGCGTGGAACGGCTGCAAGCGGTGGCTAAACGGGTGGCCGCCAGCCGGGCAGAAGGTCACGATTTAGTGGTGGTGGTATCAGCCATGGGCCGCACCACCGATGAACTCACAAATCTGGCCAAAGCGGTTAACCCCGATCCCCCCCAGCGGGAACTAGACATGCTTTTGGCCACTGGTGAACAGGTGTCGATCGCCCTATTAGCGATGGCCCTGCAAGCGGAAGGGGTGGCCGCTATCTCAATGACAGGCCCCCAAGTGGGCATCGTTACCGAATCAGCCCACGGCCGCGCCCGCATCTTGGAGGTGCGCACCGATCGGCTGCAACGCAAGTTGCAAGAGGGTTTTGTGGTGGTTGTGGCAGGGTTTCAAGGCACCAGCAGCGGCGGCGGCGGCAGCCAAGAAATCACCACCCTTGGCCGCGGCGGTTCAGACACCTCTGCGGTGGCCCTTGCTGCTGCATTAGGGGCAGAAGCCTGTGAAATTTATACCGATGTGGATGGCGTACTCAGCACTGATCCCCGCAAGGTGCCAGAAGCGCAGCTGATAGCTCAGGTGTCTTGCGACGAAATGCTCGAGTTAGCAAGCCTTGGCGCAGCGGTATTGCATCCAAGGGCGGTGGAAATCGCCCGCAATTACGGCGTACCCCTTGTGGTGAGATCAAGCTGGAGCGAAGCCCCAGGCACCCGTTTATTTAGTAGTGGCGGGCGGCGCCCAATCGGTAATCACGGCTTAGAGCTAGGTAAACCAGTTGATGGCGCTGAACTACTGGAAGGGCAAGCGGTATTGGCCTTAGCCCATGTGCCCCACACACCAGGGATCGCAGCACTTTTATTTGAAGCGTTATCAAATGCCGAGCTAACGGTTGATCTAATCGTTCAAGCCACCCATGAAGGCCAAAGCAACGACATTGCCTTCACTTTGGAAGAAAATGAACTGGAAAGGGCTAGCCAGGTTTGCCGCCAACTACTGGGGGAGAAATGCGAACTCAAGGCTCAAGCGGGCCTTGCAAAATTAAGCATTGCCGGCGCCGGCATCATGGGCCGGCCAGGGGTGGCGGCGAAATTATTTGATGGCCTCAGCCAAGCCGGCATCAGTTTGCGCATGATTGCCACCAGTGAGGTGAAAGTGAGTTGTGTGATCCAAGGGGATCAAGGTGAAAAAGCACTACGCACCACCGCCCAGGCCTTTGGGCTAACGGAAGCGCAACTGCGCCATAACCCAAGCCCCAGCGGCAGTGGTGAACCGGAGGTGCGCGGTGTTGCCCTTGATGTGAATCAGGTGCAGTTAGCAGTGAGCCATGTACCTGATAAGCCGGGCTCTGCAGCTGCACTTTGCAGAGCATTAGCCGATGCTGGCCTCAGCCTCGACACAATCGTGCAATCAGAACGGCAAAGCCAAAGCCCAATGGGCAGCTGTCGCGATATTGCCTTTACCCTGCCCAAAAACGATCATCAACGGGCACTAAAGGCCCTGGGGCAATTAATTAAGCAATGGACTAACGCTGAAATCGTCACAGGGCCTGCCATAGCTCGGGTGAGCGCAGTTGGAGCAGGAATGCCCTGCACCGCTGGCACTGCTGCAAGATTATTTCGTGCCTTAGCTGATGCTGAAATAAATATAGAAATGATCGCCACCAGCGAAATCAGAATCAGTTGCGTGGTGGCGGAAGCAGATGGCGATCGGGCCTTGCAAGCTGTGCATAAAGCATTCGGGCTAGGTAAATGAGCTGGCTGCGCCATCGCCAACAATTACTTTTTACCGCCGCCGTAGATGCAATATTCATTGTTATCGCTGTGCCTTTGATCAGCGAAGCAAGGCATGGTGAACAACTAAATTCAGCAACACAAACGCTTGGCTTAATTTGTAGTTATTGGATTTTAGGTTGGTTATTTGGGAGTTACTCACTGCTGCGTTGGCCCAAATTAAAATGGAATCAATTAGTGCAGAGGGTGGGTTTAAGCGCCCTTGCAACTTTAGTGCTCGCTCTTACCCTCGGTTGGTTGAGTAAAACCACACCCTTGCAGTTACCTTTGCTGCAGCGGGGTAACATCGGCCCATTAATGCTTAGCACTGCATTCGCATCTGTGCTCTTGCGTGCACTGCTGCGTAGATTACAAACGCAGCGATCAAACACATTTCAAATACTAGTAGATCAATCAGAAAAAGATCAAGTAGAAACCGAATGGTTACG
>NZ_CEXBMR010000091.1:0-2311 GCF_982614295.1 Synechococcus sp. | reverse complement strand
TGATGGGTTCCCCTTGGTAATCGGCTTCTAGATAGGTACTTTGTTGCAGCGATTGTTCAAGATGTTCCATTAATTTACTTGCAGCGGCAATCGATAATTCACCGCGGGAAATAGAGGCTTCACTCGCTTGGCGCAGGCGCTCAAGCAGGATGTTTGGGTTATGTTCCATTGCCTTTAATACTTCTGCATTTGTGTTACCACGAACCACATGCTCCACCTGATATGTACTACCGGCGCCCAAGCGAATATTTACGGCATTAGTGCTACCAAAAAGGTTATGTAAATTACCCATAACTTCTTGGTAAGCGCCAGCAAGGAAAAGGCCAATCCAATATGGCTCTCCTTGTTTAAGGCCATGAAGTTCTAGTAATGGTTTTTCACTACCTGAATTAATAAAACGAGCGAATTTGCCATCAGAATCACATGTTAAATCAGCAAAACTGCCCAGTTGATTGGGTTTTTCATCGAGGCGATGGATCGGCATTATCGGAAATAATTGATCAATCGCCCAGGTGTCTGGGGCGGAGCGGAAAATTGATAAATTGGCGTAATAAGTGTGAGCTAGGGCAGCTTGTAAACCGCGGAGATCTTCTGGCACATCATCTGCCGGTAATTGACCGGAAATTGCCCAACAACAGGCCCAATAAAGCTGTTCTGCTTGCCCCCTGTGTTTCAGACTTAAGTAACCAAGCCTGAAACTAGATAAGGCATCGTCTTTAAATTTACGGGCATCATTCCAGGCTTCTTGTAGATTTTGGGGATTTATGCCTGCAAGAGTTTCGCGCAGATTGCGCACAATTAATGGTTCTTCTGGTTGTTGTTCCGGCACCTGATTAGCAACGGCGGTATTACCAAGTACGTTGAAAACTAATATCGAAAAGTGGCTTGCGATCGCCCTGCCGCTTTCGCTTACTAAAGTTGGCATTGCAATCGCCTTTGGTTCGCAGCATTCTTTAACGGTTGCTACCACATCATTTGCATAGTTTTGCAGTGAATAATTAGTGGAAGCAGCGCTGGCGGTGCGGCTGCCGTCGTAATCAACACCAAGGCCACCGCCCACATCTAGGTAACCCATCGGGGCACCTAATTCGGCAAGTTGCACATAAAGCTGACCCGCCTCCTGGAGCGCATCTTTGAGCACCGCAATATTGTTGATTTGGCTGCCGATATGAAAATGCAGAAGCCGCAGATCATTAAGCAGATTTGTTGCCCTCAATGCCTCCACGGTGGCCAAAAGATCAGGCACCGATAGCCCAAATTTTGCCCGATCACCCACAGAGCTACCCCAGCGGCCAGTGCTGCGGGTAGATAATTTGGCTCTAATGCCTATCAAGGGTGCGGCACCAAGTGTTTTACTGGCGCTGATGATGCGTTCCACCTCATCGGCTTGCTCGATAACCACCACTGGTTGACGACCCAACTGCCTTGCCAGAATTGCTGTTTCTATGTAGCGGTTGTCTTTGTAGCCATTGCAAATCAGTAGGGCGTCGGGATCGTTTAAAAGCGAAAGGGCAATCAGTAATTCCGCCTTGCTACCCGCCTCAAGGCCAAAATTCCAACGGCGGCCACTCTCCACCAGCTGCTCCACCACATGGCGCTGTTGGTTGCACTTAACTGGGAAAACACCCTGGTAGCGCCCGCTATAGCCGTATTGAGCGATTGCCCGTTCAAAAGCGCCATGGAGCCGCTCCAGCCTGTCTTCCAAGATGTCGTCGAAGCGAATCAAGAGCGGTAGGTGAAGGTTGCGGTTTTGCAGGCCCTCCACTAGTTCCACTAAATCCAGGGAGCCACCACGATCGCCCCGCGGCTGCACGATCACATGGCCTCGACTGTTCACGCTGAAATAGGGATCTCCCCAGCGCTCTAGGCCATATAGGGCAGCGCTATCGGCACTGGTCCAGGCTTGTGCGGGGCTGGAACTCACCATATCGATTGCACGTGGGCGTATTGCCTGATTCTGGCGTCAGCAGACACCAACGGCAGGTTTAGTTGGCGAGCTTGAGCTACAAGGAAGCGATCCGCTGGATCGGCATGGAACGGTTCGGGCAGACGGGTGGCATTTATGACAACTCGAGGCTGAAGGGGTAGGAGTTTGATGGCAGGGATGGAACTGATCAGGTCAAACCATTTTTCGCTATCCATGCTGAGGCTTAGGCGGCCGCGTTCTAACAGCATTGCTACCTCCCAGCAGCTGATTGCACTCACAAGAAGTTTTTGTTTTTGATTGGATCGCCTGTTGCTTTCAATTGCGGCTAAGGCTGCTTTTGATAAACGGTTTAAATCACCATTTACCCACCAGATCAGCACATGG
>NZ_CEXBMR010000090.1:0-2407 GCF_982614295.1 Synechococcus sp. | reverse complement strand
CTCCGGACTGCAGGGTCAGCTTCAAGGTTCTGATACGCCCAACGAGGCAGGTATCGGGGGTTCATTCCGCAGCGGGTGGGTACCCAGTCAGTCACCTTTCAGGACGTGCTGGTGAATGTCAACTTCGCCGATTACCAAGGCTACAGCTCCATCGAAAACAGTACTGACGCGGGTGGCACCATCTCCACCTACACCCGTCTGGGGCAGCGCTGGCTTAATTGTGACCCGACCCCACAAGATCTAGTCATGAACGGAGTGGGTTATTTCTTGGATGGTTGCTGTGCTTCGAAGAGTTGTTCAAGATTGCCCGACCAAGTGACGCCAGAGATCATCCAGCCGTCTTTCCCTCGATAGCCGATGAAGTTCCACGTAATCGCTGATTTCTCGAAGCGTTCTAGATAGGTCCAGCGGATAAGGTTGCCACCTGCGCTTTCAGATCGGAGAAATTGATAGCCTAACCTGCCGCCAAAGCGTCTCAGAATTCCAGGTTGTTGGTTTAAGATATCTTCAAGAGCAACCTGCATATCGGCACTAGGTAAGGACGAATATTGACTCATCGCTGAATATCCCTCCTTGATTTGTCCTTTGGCTAATGACTCCATGGATTGGTCGACAATCCTGCGCAAAGCTTCAGAGCTACTAGCTACTTGCTGCTGCGCCAAGGCATTAGCTGGGCTCAAGATCAGCAATGCCAGAAGACCTTTGTAGGTCCATGCTTGTGCGTAATCGCGCCAACACGCGACAGATATATGGGGCGTATGGGCACAGGAGATACGGGTATAGCGCACAACATCTCATTCTAAAGTCTCCTAATCATACACCTTTTGCGTTCATTTCCCAAGGTGCTGACGATGCGGCCACGTCATTAACTCGAGTCGTCAGGCGGCGGCTGATGCAATCGAAGGGCGAGCTTCAGGGATCCGGTGGAGTGATCTGGGAGACGTCATCCAGCAGCAACGGTGGCCTCTGTCATGGAATGAGGCCTGGCGTTCAGTCAATCGGCTCGCTTCCAGATCACGAAATACTCGAGTGGATCCATAGAGGCGACGCTTTTGATGGGCGGCGAACTGATGATGAGGTAATCGCCTTCTATTTTGGCGAACCTGATTTGATCTTTACCGATCCATGTGGGGTCAGCGGCAACAGCAACATGATGAATCACACCTTCGCGTGTCAGCGTGTAGCGTCCAGCGTATGCAAAGGAGTTCCGGAACAGCATCGCCTGTTCTTCGTCAGTGGCACTCCCTGCGCTATCTGTACTGATCTTGCGATCAGATTTGGCTAGAATTGCGCTCATATAGCCGTCAGGGGTATAAGTAATCAAGCCCATTGGATTGTCTCCCCAAGTGTTCGTTTCAACGGATGTAAGGCTATTGCGCGACTTCATCGAAACCAGGCGCCATGTACCAACAATCTTCATATCTGCGGCCAGAATAGTTGATTCGAAGTAGAGTGAGATTGCGATCACTACTGCTACAAGTTTGCTGCAAAATTGGCTTATATTTAAGGCAGGCAATCGCCCCTTTATTGGGCGACTGCTGCATGCCTTCGTTGCAATGGTGTTTGTTCTGAACAAAGGTAGGAACATGCTCGGTTTATAAGACAAGAGGTGTGCTGTTTGGCTTATTGACTGACACTAGTGCAATGCTTATGGATGGTGCGTCTGCGCTATTGCTCGAACGTTTGTTGGCCTCGATCACGTGGCTAGCACCATCGACGGCCATCCAAGTCATAGGGGTGTCCCCGACGATAGGCATCTGGCCGCTGCCGAAAAGAAGTGGCTTAGGCTCGACGCTACTCAATAGATTGTGAACGGATCAGCAGTTGTCACAGAACCATTCTTCTGCCGACTTTTGCTTCAGAGCTTTTGCAATGACCTGCTTTTTTAGGAGCAAGCTCAGAATGGATTGATAAGAGGTAATGAAAGGGCTGCTAGGCCGCCTAATTTCGCATTGCCAGCAATGTCTGCTGAGCCGCTCGACGGCCAGGAAAGCCACAAGAGAACTCATCTGCATGAAATAACCTCATTTAAGTAGGGCTGTGAAATCTCTGGAACGGTGGCCCGCGGGCACCGAAACAGAGGCGGGTTCCTTTGGGAGTCCCGCCTGCAACAAGCTAAACACCAGTCCTAGCCTTGATTTGACACCCGCGACGCCACCAAAAAAGTGACGGCGAGTGACAGAAGCCAAAGCTGATGGTTTGGACGCCCTACGCCGATTGGATTTTCACCGGAGTGAGCATCACCAGCTTGTTGGTGGTGGTTTGGCTAGTACTGCGGCCAAGAGATTGACCCCTGACGGCTTTGCTAGCTAGTACAGGAGAACTGGCCGCATGGGCATGATGCAGCAGGCGTGGATACAGGGCCCTAAGACCGCCAACACAATGCGGTTCCACTTCGATCCCAAGA
>NZ_CEXBMR010000089.1:0-2421 GCF_982614295.1 Synechococcus sp. | reverse complement strand
AAAACAGTTGGTTTGGTACTACCAACTCCACGTTGTCGCGATCGCGCCAAAGGGTGGTGGCACGCATGCCAAGCTCAAGCACTTCGCAAGGGTCCTCTCCGTTACCGGTTTCTAGAAGCAACACATCACCGGGCCGCACAGCACCTTCAATTAGCAGCCATAAGCCGCTAATAAAATTACTAAAAACCTCCTTAAGGCCGAAACCCAAACCAACCGATAATCCGCCGCCAATTGCGGCAAGAAACGTGTAATTAACACCAACGATTGCAAGTATGGAAATGAAGCCAATCGCTACAATTAGGTAGCGCATAATCAACTCAGTAGCCCTTATTGCCGGTTTTGATAATTGGAATAATTTTGCAGCTAGCCAAGTTAAGCCCCAAGCCGGAAGAGCGGTGCCGGTAGCGAGAAAGTAACTACCAAATAAAAGTAAAAGAACATCATTAAAACTAAAATTATCGCCAAATACCATGGCCACAGGAGAAGCGAGTAAAGATGGTAAATCAGATATTTGAGAAAGAACACTTAAAAAGCCAACAATCACATAAGCAGGCCGCAGCACACTTAGATCAAATTTACTTACAACCGCTATAGGTGCGTGAAATTTAAGCAAAATAATTAAAAATCTCGAAAACAAAAACAAGCCATAAAAACCAGTAATAAAAAATGCCAATCCAGCCACACCAGAAATACTATCAAGCGCAAGCGAAAAGATTCTCAATACAAAAAGCAAGAGCAACTCATTTGCTAATTCCTTAAAAGCCGATATATACTTATAACGTCTCTCAAATGGCCAAGGGCGAGCCTCTAGGTTAAGCAATTTACTTAGCACAACCCAGAATATGAGCGCAAGTCCTAAAGTAACAATCTGAATAAGAACAGAGACTCGAAAAGCGTCGGAGAAAAGATCGTTAAAAATATCAGATAAATTATTCATTTTTTGGCTCCATATTTCAAAAGTTGATTCAATCGGGGTGCAATTGCTTCAGGGCTCTGCTCACCACTAATAACACGATTTAAATCGGGCCTTAAAACGGGATCTGTTTTATAGAGCCAATCAATCTGATCCAAACTTAGCAACTTACCCCGCTCCGCAGCAAGATTAACAAGTTGCAAGGTATTATTCGTCTTAAGTGGTAAACTAATGCCAGGATTCACAGGTGCCGCTGTGCCTAATTTCAATGCCATATTTCGTTGCTGAACAATATTAACTGAAAAAAGTACAAATTTCTTGGCTAATTCATGCTGCCGCCCACTTGATTGCGAGCCAAACAGCCAAGTGCGCGCACTTAAAAACGGCCTTGCGTTTCCTGTTGGCATATTGGGAAGCATCACAGTGCCCAACTTATCACCCATACTACTTTGCAAACCAGGCAGCCAGGCTCCATTGCAAGTAATCCAACTAAATTCACCGGAGATCAAACCGCTTCTCAACAGGAGCGGATCAGATTCAAAACTGATTGTTGGCTGAAGATTTGCGAGCTTTAACCAGCGCAGAAATGAAAGGCTAGAAGGCAGAATCTTTGGCTCAAACAAAGCATCACCCAGGCCGGAATAAAGCCATAGCAATTGATCAAAATTCTTACTAATTCCAAATGAATAGCCGTTCTGGCTCAGCTTTATAAGTTCATCAAGATTTTCAGGAGGTTTCTTTAAACGCAAACGGTTATAGCAAGCAAGTTGCGGATAAATAAATACCGGGATTCCAATTAATTTACCTTTATGCTTAAATAAGGGCAGCAAGCTTTTACGTATAGAAAGGATTTCAAATCGATTAAGCGAGACGGGTTTAATGAAATTCTTGCGTAAAAATGGCAGGGCATTATTATTAGTTAAAAGTATTAAATCAGGGCCCAAGCCGCGAGTGTGTTGAAACTTAATCTCTCTTTCTAAATCAACAATGGGAATAAACCTAGCCTGTATCTTCACATCAGGATTGAAACGCTCAAACTCACGAATTTCCGCGTTGATCGTAGATTTTTGCTGCTTTAGAGCGAGTGGATCAGCTCCTTCTCTCGTTTCTACTAATACACGAATGGTTGATCCAAAACCTATGGACTTAGATCGCTCACCAAGATACTCCTGCAAAAGCGGCATTTTGCAGCCTTGAAGGAGTGCCAGCAAAGGCAGCAAACCCAGCAAAAGGCGCTGCGGGGGAAAGCCATTCATTAAAGTTGCTGCCAAAAATCGAAACATCATCCTAAGTTTGCAGCCATGGACCATGCATTTCAACTCTGCCAGCTGCTTTGCGGTGATTTCTGCAATCGTGAGCAGGCCTTTGATAACCCACCAATCTATGCCCACATCCAAGTGCGGATAAGGGCACTCCCCCACCTAGAACCAGGTTCGTTTTTACTAGAACAGGCCTACACGGTTGCCCCAACTGAACCCTACCGAATCAGGGTTTTGCAGGTGGTGGTG
>NZ_CEXBMR010000088.1:0-2460 GCF_982614295.1 Synechococcus sp. | reverse complement strand
AATGGTTGCGTTGCAGCAATACGCAAAGGTATTTATTCGTTTGTAGTTATTAACTATGCCAACCCCGATATGGTTGGCCATACAGGTGATTTAGCTGCCACCATTGAGGCAATCAGCTGTGTAGATCAATGCCTCGGCAAACTTTTAAGCGCCACGGGCCGAATGGGTGGCACCTTATTGATCACCGCAGACCATGGCAATGCCGAGTTGATGCAAGGGGCTGATGGGCGCCCCTGGACAGCGCACACAACAAACCCTGTCCCCTTCATCATTGTGGAAGGTGAGAAACGCAAATTAGCTGGCTTCGGTGGTGATATTGCATTGCGCCAAGAGGCGGGCCTTGCCGATATTGCCCCCACGGTGCTTCAGCTTTTAGGCATTGAGGTGCCTGAAGCAATGAGCGGCACCAGCTTGATAGAAAGCCAAAACAGCAGCCCCAATAACGTTTCACCAACTACTCTGGTTTAACTGCTAAAAATCCATGCTGATAACTATTCTTGGCTGGCTTTGGGCCGCCACAGCAGTACTACTGATCATCTCAGTGCTGTTGCACAGCCCAAAAGGAGATGGGCTTGGGGGGCTCGCCTCCAGCGGCAGTTCAATGTTTTCGAGTGCTCGCAGCGCTGAAAATACACTTAATCGCATCAGCTGGACTTTGCTTGCATTATTTATGGGCCTCGCAGTGGTATTGAGCGCCGGCTGGTTGAACTAAGTAATCGAACTTTAATTTTGGATTTAAGTTAATATTTTGGATTTAAGTTGATATTTAACCTGTGAACTCATTGTTATAAGCCTCTTCTCCATGGGAATTCACATCTAAACCTTGGCGCTCCTGCTGATCTCCAACCCTTAGGGGAACGAATTGACGAATCAGGATTAATACCACATAAGTTCCAATCGCTACCCAAAGGATAGTGAACCCAGCTGCTTTCAATTGAATCCAAAGCTGGATTGGATTTCCAGCAAGTAATCCATTAGCCCCGGCAGGATTTAGTGTTTTCATCGCAAATATGCCTGTTAGCAAAACACCCAGCAGCCCCGCCCCAAACAAAATGAAGCTCACATTGTGTGGTGGAGCAACTTGTTGGGGGTAAGCACGCCTGGGGCCAACCACAATTGCTGCCACTAAAGCAGCCACCCCAGAAGCTATTTCCACCACATAGCCACCGGCAAAATCCAGGGCGCCGATCCCACCACTTACTCCTAAAAAGCCCCCTGGCCCCCACACCATGTGGGCAAGGGGTAGATAAATAAAAGTGCTCCAAAGCAATATAAAAAGCATCCATGCCTTGAAGTTCAACCTTTCCACCACCGCTCCCGATACGAGAGCCGGAGTGATGATCGCAAAGGTGAGCTGGAATAAAGCCACAGCCCCATGGCTTGGCCCCCCTTCAGTGATTGGCACCGACCAATTGGATAGCCCTCCCTACCCAGGCAAAACCGCCAATGAAAGGCGCCAATGGGCCCGATCCAGGCGAAAAAGCAAGGCTGTAGCCGTAGAGCATCCAAAGCACACTCACCAGCGCCATGGCGCCGAAACTCATCATCAAGGTGTTGAGCACGTTGCGGCCGCGCACAAAACCGGCATAAAAAAGCCCCAAAGCTGGGGTCATCAGCAACACAAGTGCTGCACAGATCAAGATGAAGCCGTTGTTAGCTAGAGCGGAAGCAGGCAAATGGTTTTGGGCTAGTTGATGTTCACCCTGAACTTTTTTGGTGGCGCATCTTTTAGCAACCACTACAAAGCAGCAAATTTGTAGCTTTACAAATAAAAAAGGCAGAAGGGTTATTCCTTCTGCCTTGAAATGTATAAGGCAAAGCCTTTTGTATAAGCAGGTTAGTAGTCGAAGTCGCCGCCCATGCCGCCCATGCCGCCGCCACCGCCGCCGGCAGGTGCTGCATCTTTCTTCTCAGGAAGATCAACCACGATGCACTCGGTGGTTAACACCATGCCAGCGATAGATGCAGCATTTTGCAAACCGGAACGGGTCACCTTGGCAGGATCGATGATGCCAGCAGCGAGCATGTCTACATATTCGCCGGTTGCAGCGTTGTAACCCTCATTGAAGGGCTTGTGGCGGATGTTTTCAGCCACAACAGAACCGTTGGCGCCTGCATTTTCTGCAATCCGCTTGAGCGGAGCATTAAGGGCAGAAGCAACGATGCGAGCGCCGAGCAGTTCCTCACCGCTGAGGTTCTGTTGGGCCCATTCCTCGAGCACAGGGGCTAGGTGGGCAAGAGTTGTGCCACCACCAGGAACGATGCCTTCTTCAACAGCCGCTTTAGTGGCGTTGATGGCATCTTCTAGGCGCAGTTTTTTGTCCTTCATCTCGGTTTCGGTGGCGGCGCCAACCTTCACCACAGCCACACCACCGGCAAGCTTGGCCAAACGCTCTTGCAGTTTTTCCTTGTCGTAGGTGGAATCGGTTTCATCCATCTGCTTACGGATCTGCTCGCAAC
>NZ_CEXBMR010000087.1:0-2982 GCF_982614295.1 Synechococcus sp. | reverse complement strand
CAGTTGCAACAGCAATTGCTAATGGTTGGCAAATATTCACTGGCTCGCTGGTTTTGTTTGCCAATTGGCGCCCTCCTTGCCTTGGGGCTAGCCAATGAAAGCCCTCCCCCTTTGATCCCATCCAACACTCCAGTTGCTGACCTTGGCACTAACACCAAGCTTCCCGCCCATCTGGAGGAAAACTTTCGTGTTCTACCTTCTCCACCACCACCAATAGGGTGGATGGCTTTAAAAAAACAGCCTGGAGCCACGGCTCTGTTGTTTTATCCCCTCGATCAACCAGCTCTGGATATCAGTGCTTTTAAGTGGCGTTATTCAGAAAGCCGCAAAGGTTGGCGCATGCATGCTGGGCTTGATCTGATGGCACCGGAGGGTGAGGCGGTTAGGCCTGCTAAAAAAGGCCGAGTGGTTTTAGTAGACATAATTTCCGGCTATGGCATCACCGTAGTGGTGGCCCATGGCGAGCTAAATCAAAGTTTGTATGCCCATCTATCGGCGGTTGATGTGAAACCTGGTGATCAGGTTGAGCCCAGTTCCCTATTGGGGCGGGTGGGGCAAACGGGCGTAGCAAGCGGCCCCCATTTGCATTTCGAATGGCGTGAACGCCAAGGCAATGGCTGGGTTGCCCTTGATCCCATGCCGATGATGATTCCCCAATAGGAGGGAAGCAGTGGTTTCAACGCTCTGCTTGCTTGAGCAATGGTGTGTTGATCGCGCCGCTGCTGGCCAGAAAATATTGGGCTTGTGTGCCCCGCCGGGTAGTGGCAAAAGTTGGTTGGCATGCCAATTGCAATCCAGGCTGGATGTGGCTTGCCTCTCCCTAGACGATCTTTATTGGCCCCAGCCGCAATTACAGCAGTATCAACGCGGTTTGCCCGGCAGCCACGATTTACCACTACTAAAGCAAGTGTTGGCTGATTTTCGCCAGCATGGCAAGGCGATGGCCCCTTGTTTTGTTAAGGGATTAGCTGCTGGTGCTGGTGATCGCCAAGGCCAACGCCTTTTGGTTGGGGATTTGCTATTGCTGGAGGGTTGGTGCGTGGGAGCAAGAGGTGTGCCAAAGCTTCAGCCATATCAGGCCATTTGGCAGCAGCTTGATGGCCTTTTATTGCTGCGTCCCCCCAGTTATGGGCGGGTGATGCGCTGGCGGTTGCAGGCGGAGGCTAAACAGCGCCAGCAGGGGGGTGGCGCCTTAACAGCCAAGCAGGTGGCAGCCATGGTGCTGGCTTTTTATGGCCATCTACCGGCAGAAAAATGTTTTGCATCGTTGTGGCAACAACCCCAATTACCAACCTGGCAGCTAAAGCTCAACCACCAAAGGCAACCGCTTGGGCCAATTGAAGTTGTTTATTAGGTCCAGTTGCCACCAAAATCGTCGTCGAAGCCTTCGTCTGGCATGAATTCATTCCAGCCAGGACTGGCTTGATCCATCAAGCCGAACTGGGCATCCACTGCATCGGTGGCGGTGTTGCCGGTGGGACGGGTATCGCAGGTGATGCTGCCATCACTGGCAGTGCTGCAGTTGTCGAATACAACTCCCGCCTGAACTGGTGAAATCAGCAAGGCAACACCGATGATGGATGCACCCAACTTGTTGTTCAACACGCCGATGTATACCGATTGGACCGCCGTTATTCTGCTGCTTCTCACAGCTGCTCCCCTTGCTGTGGTAGTAGCTACTGCTGCTTTTTTCATTTGGCGCCAAAAGCGAGCGAAGCTTTAATTTAAAACAACCCCACAACTTTGAATTGTGCCAGCCATTTTTTTGGGTTATTTTTCAGCTCTTCTAGTAAATCTGAAGGGCTAAGTGTGCTGCCAGGTGGCACCCAGCCGTTGCTAGCTGCCCAGCTACCAATAAGTTGATCTGCTGAGCCCCCCTCACTTTTCCAGGTAGCTAACCCCGGAGCTTGTTGTCCTTTAGACAATTTTTGGCCCTGTTCATCATGAAGTAACGGCACATGCCAATACTTCGGTGGATCTTGTTGCAGCAGTTGAATCAGTGCCACTTGCGGCCCCGTTGAAACCCAGAGGTCTGTTCCTCTAACAACACTATTTATACCCATCCACAATTCATCAACGGCGGTGGCTAGGTGATAAGCCAAATACCCATCGGCGCGCCTTAGCACCACATCTCCCACTTCAGTTGCACCATTCAGCTGGCAGGTTTCAGCACCTAATTCTTGCCAATTCAAAACTTTTGCCTCTAAACGAAACCTCCAGCTAGGCAGCTTTCCTTGCACTTCCCCCCAGCTGTGGCGTTTATTAAGGCAAGTACCTGGATAAATAGGCCAAGCCCCGTGGGGAGCGGAAAGGTGGGCAAGCATGCGCCTGCTACACCTACATGGGTAAACCAAATCTGTGCGCCTCAGAGCTGAAAGCACACTGGAATAAAGCCCTCTTCTCTCACTTTGGCGCCATATGGGGGGATCCCAATCGAGGCCAAGCCAGGCCAGATCTGCAAAAATCTGTGCTTCGGCGCCGGATTGAATGCGCGGCGTGTCTAGATCATCTATACGAATGAACCATTCGCCCCCTTGCAAGCGGCTAAACAACCAAGACAGCAACGCTGTGTGCAAATTGCCCAAATGGAGTGGGCCGCTGGGGGTGGGGGCAAATCTGCCCCGTTGATGCTTTTGCCTAGATGCCTTGGCGCTTAAAAGCTCCCCCCTCAAATGAGCGGGGAGCGCTTCTAGCAAATTGATCAGCCTTGAACCCGCTCTTTAAATAATTTGCCAGCAGTGAAAGCAGGCACCTTCTTGGCAGGGATAGCGATTTTTTCACCGGTTTTTGGGTTCAACCCCTGGCGAGCAGAGCGTTCCCTTGATTCAAAGGAACCAAAACCAAGGATGGAAACTTTTTTGCCTTCAACTACGGAATCAACAATGGTTTCGATTGCCGCATCGATTACCTGAGAAACATCGGTTTTGGTGAGCTCAGTGCGGGCAGCTACCAAATTAACAAGATCAGCTTTGTTCATAACGA
>NZ_CEXBMR010000086.1:0-2992 GCF_982614295.1 Synechococcus sp. | reverse complement strand
GCACCAAGGGCACTACTTGTGATTTCAAAGGCGGTGTGGCCGTAGTAATCAAGGCCGCGCACCAGCCGTGGATTTAATTGATATGGAATCTGCAAGGCAGTTAAACCCTGCTGCACCTGCTCAAATCGTTCAAGGCTTTCGGGGCATAGGGCAGCTAATAAATCTGGTGCGGTTGTTAATAATTCCTGGGTGTTTGGATTTTTGGAATCCAAGATTCGTAATGGATTTGTTTGTAAACGTTCTTGGGAATCGGGATCCAACTGGTTTTGATGTTGCTCTAGCCAATTCACCAATTGATTGCGGTAATTAAGGCGATCTTCTTTGCTGCCAAGGGAATTCAGTTCTAATTTGAGCTCTTTTAAACCCAAATCCATTAATAAATCCCATGCAATCACTATTGCTTCCACATCACTACGGGGTTCATTAAAACCTAAAAATTCAAGCCCCAGCTGATGGAATTGACGCATCCTTCCAGCCTGTGGCCGTTCATAACGAAACATCGCTCCGCTATACCAAAGCTTTTGAGGGCCTTGGCTTAATAGTCCGTTTTGAATGGCAGCGCGCACCACCCCAGCAGTGCCTTCTGGCCTCAAGGTGCAGCTGCGCTCACCACGATCAATAAACGTATACATCTCCTTACCCACCACATCAGTGGCAGCGCCAATACCACGGGCAAACAACTCAGTTGCTTCTAGCAATGGGGTGCGGATTTCAGCTACGCATGCCCTACGCATATGCTCGCGACCTATCTCCTCTAGCTGCTGCCAGCTATTGATGCCCGTTGGCAATTGATCTGCCATCCCCCGCAGGGTTTGCAATTGGCTCACGTGCAATTTGCTCCCATCTTTTGGCAATCCTGCAGTGTGAATGTTGCTCGATTAATCTGAATATATGAGCATGATGGGAACTGAGATTGCTTTGCCTTGGTTGGTGCCCCAATCGCTGCCGGCAGCGCTGGATTTAGGCCCAGGCTTGGATGCTAGACAATTGCAGCTCGCTTTTCAGCGCTTGATCACTGATATCAGCGTGCAGGCTCTTGTGGCATTTGGATCTCGAGCTACCGGCACTGCACAAGATGACTCGGATTTGGATTTGGCTGTTATTTCTAAGCTTGCGCAATTAACTCCGAAGCAAAAACGTTTGCAATGGCAGCGCTGCCGTGATGCGATTGGGCAGATTGGCTGTGGGGTAGATCTGGTTGTGCAGGGGCAAGCAGATGCTGCCTATCTAGCCCAATCTCGCTGGCATGTGATGGGTGATGTGGCGCGCGAGGGGAAGGTGCTTTATGTCGCCAGCTGATGACGCCAACCTTTTACTGGGGCTCGTGCAACGCCATTTGCGCAGCCTACGGTTATCGCTAGACCCGCAATTCCCTGATGAAGACTGGGGCTTTACCGCCCAACAGGCAGTTGAGAAACTGCTCAAGGTTTTGATTGTGCTGCGCGATCAGCGACCACCACGTAGCCATGAACTTTCGGAACTTGCAGCCCTAGCAGAGGTTGAATTACCAACTCAACTGCTTGGTTTACAAACCTATGCCGTAGAAGCTCGTTACGAAGAAGGCCCCTTCCCATTGCCAGCTACGCGGGAGAAGTTGTTGGAAGAGATCGAACAACTCTTGGATTGCTGCTTCAAAGCTATCGATCAATCAAAATAACAAAATGCAGTGCAGCCATTTATTTATTTACGACAAGTGGCGTCATTTAATAGAACGAGTTCACTGCCAGAAATAAGGAATATTTTAAAAAAGGAAAGTAAAAATGGGGAAAAAATATATATCTGCAGCACCCTGCGTAGATAGACGTATGGCTCATCTCTTCATCGCTGGCGCTTGTTTATCAATGCTCAACTGGCCGCGCGATCCCTCCGAACTCAACCGTTCAAAATTGAAAGTTATCTTTGCACTACTAGCTCCTTAATCAATATCCCGCTTGAGTCAAAATAGTTATAATTAAGAAAACTTATATTCCATAAAACTCCCGATACCAGGCAACAAATCGGGCCACCCCCTCGCCTACGGGCGTGTTGGGTTTGAAACCCGTCCAGGCTTCTAGTGCTGAAGTATCTGCAGCCGTGGCAGGCACATCTCCTGGTTGCAACGGCAGGAACTCCTTGATAGCAGTCATACCCAAAGCGTTCTCAATCGCCTCGATATAAACCATCAAGGGCGTTGGCTTTGAATTACCTATATTGAATACCCGGTGCGGTGCCCAGCTAGTGGAAGGATCGGGCTGGGCCGAGTTGAAAGCAGGATCAGGTGCCGCCGGCTTATCCAATACCCGCAACAAACTTTCAACAATATCATCTACAAACGTAAAATCACGCACCATTTCGCCATTATTAAATACTTGAATTGGCTGGCCTTCTAATATTGCTTTAGTAAATAAAAATAGAGCCATATCTGGCCTACCCCAGGGCCCATACACCGTAAAAAAACGCAACCCGGTTGCCGGTAACTTATACAAATGGCTGTAAGTGTGAGCCATCAGCTCATTTGCTTTTTTACTTGCCGCATAGAGGCTCACCGGGTGATCAACCCCTTGGTGTTCTGAAAACGGCAGATTTGTATTACCGCCATAAACGCTGCTACTAGAGGCATACACCAGGTGTTCGATGCCGTGGTGACGGCAACCTTCGAGGATGTGGCCAAAGCCCACCAGGTTGCTCTGGATATATGCCGCCGGATTTTCAATCGAATAACGCACCCCCGCTTGGGCCGCCAGGTTCACCACCTGCTGCGGCTTGTGGGTTTCAAAAGCCGCTTCTAACGCAGCTCGATCTTCCAGATCGGCCTCGATCAGCTGGAAGCTGCTGCCTGTACGGGCGGCGGTGGCCTGCAGCTGGGCGATTCGTGCCCGCTTTAGGGCTGGGTCGTAGTAGGAATTCACGTTGTCGAACCCCAGCACCGGGGTGCCTCGCTCCAGCAGCCTGCTGCTCAGGTGAAAGCCGATAAAGCCGGCGGCGCCGGTAACTAAACAAGTCATACGGTTGA
>NZ_CEXBMR010000085.1:0-3163 GCF_982614295.1 Synechococcus sp. | reverse complement strand
CCGAGCGGCATCACTGCATGGAGGGGGTGGACCCAGCGCAGGTGATCCACTGGCTGGAACAGGAGGTGCCTCGTAGCGTTTGCGCTCCCGGGTCAGAACCACCATGAGCACCCTGTTCATCGCCAACAGCGGCAGTGGTGCAACCGGCAGAGGAGTGTGGAGAGTTGGCCCCTCGGATTACCAGTATCAATATGCCGCCTTCATCCCAGGCGAGGATGTCAACCTTGATCAAGTTTCGATCAGCACCAATGTCTATGATTTAGGCCAAAGTGCACCTAATAATTTCCAAGTTGGCCTCTACGGCGCAGGCCCAAGCCAAAACACTCCCGGCACCTTGATCTCGGCGCTGGCGGGCCCATCTTCGCCGGGCGATGGGGCCTACAACAGTTACAGACCGTCGTCGACGACAAGTCTCACAGCCGGCACACAGTACTGGCTTGGATTTACATTAACATCCGATACCGGTGGCACAAATAGCACCAGGGTCAAACTCAGCACAACGAGCACCGCTTTTACAACCCTTGGCTCGGGATGGAGCGTGCCTTCCATGTATACAATTACGGACGGCGTTTCCAACAATTTTACAACCTCTCTGGTGTTCAGTCTCTACGCCACACCAGTGTGCTTTTGCTCCGGCACGTTGATCCGCATGGCCAGCGGTATCGAGCGAGCCATCGACGACATCGCCATCGGGGATCTTGTTGCCACCTCCAAAGGAGCATTACCCGTGAAGTGGATCGGAAGGCGAATGATCAGCGTGAAGCTTTTGGGGAAAGAACAATTCCAGGAACAACTGCCCATCAAATTTGAACGAGGATCACTCGGGATCGGCGTACCAAGCCGCGATTTATACATCTCGAGATCACATGACGTGTACGCCGATGGCACCCTTGTTACGGCCAGCGTTCTTGCCAACGGAATCAATATTACCAACACCTGCCAAGCAGAGATGGGGGATGCGGTGAGCTATCTACATATCGAATTCGAGAGCGAAGTGCTTGTGCAGGCCCAAGGCGCCTGGGCCTGCTCTTACGTCAACACAAACAATCGGAGATTTTTTAACAACTATCCTGAATTCATCAGTCTCTATCTTGATCACGAGCAATCAGCACGAGCGGTGATCAAGGCGGGGATGCGAAACCGCCAATCACTTGCCGGGCGCAAGGCCAGGATCAAACGATCATGGATGCCTCAGGCCGCCGCCGAGGTGGAGCAACTTTCACAGCAACCCGTTGGGATCTGACGTTGACTTTGCCACTGGTGTCGTGCCCCATGCCCACGCGAGGCAATCCTCGCAATTTCAGCGTGGCTATGGCTGCTAGCCAGCATGCACACTCTGCTAAATACAGATGCAAAGGCGGTATTTCTGAGCAGGGTGTTGATCTGGATCCAAACACGCAACCGCCTGCGGATGTCATGCCAGGGAGTTTGGAAAAAGCCGATGCTGCAGCCAGTTTGATGTGCGGCAGCGGGTGTGACGACCTTGAAGCCGACCTTGATTTGATGCGCACTAAGATGCGCATCTCCTCCATCGGGGCTGATGCAAACCACCCTTGAACTTCCCGATCCGTTGTTCGCGCGCTTGAAGGCTCGTGCGGCTACGTGGAGCAAGGGCTCGAAGTCTCTGCATCGCTGCCGCGGCTCGATGGTCGCTTGTCGATCGACGCGGATTCGCTCAGCAATGCAGCCCTATTTGAGCTACCCGAGGCGTAAGCAGCACAGCCGATCTGCCTGATCTGAATGTCTGACTGGCGCTGGTCTGGCCAGATCACAGCCACCACCTTGAGGCCGTGCATTACTGGGAGCAACTGGCCAGCTAACAGGTCCTGTTCTGCACGGTCACGGTGCTTGGCTTGGTGCGGTTGGTGTGTCAGCCGAAGGTGATGGGTGCCGCGGTGAAGACGCCCCAGGAGGCCTCAGCCCTGCTGGAGGCGTTCTGCAGGCAACCCGGGGTGAGCCTGGCCGCCGCGGAGCATGGAGGCTGGGAGGTGTTTCATCAGCTGCTGCGCGAGGGCAACCTGCCTGCCCGGCTGTGCACCGATGCGCTTCTGGCGGCTCTGGCGATCGCAAATGGCTGGCGGCTGGTGAGTTTTGATCGCGATTTTGAACGCTTTGATGCTTTGGAGCGGCTCTTGCTCCTATGAGCCTCTGTGGGCTGTCCCGTGTTAATCAGGTTGAAAGGTCCTAAATCTCAAGGCTGGTGGCCCAGTTTTCGTGTCGCCGCCTTACCTCTACTGGTCTGCAGCGTCGGTGTCGTTGATCGTGACGGCTCTGGCGCCCGCGTCAATTACGTAGGCGGGTTGCTCTGATTGGTGGAAACCCTTGCTGCAGATTGTTTTTGCCGATAGCTCTCGCCCCACTAGGTGATCAGCTGAAAGGGCAGGTGTAGGGCCTCGGCAGCCTTGACCAACCCTTGATCGGCGCTGGCAATCGTGAGGTTTTGGCGCTTGGCGATGGCCAGATGCAGGGCATCACCACTGCGCAGGGGTGGCCCTTTGCACTCCTGCAACCACTGGCGCGCCTGGAGATAGTCCGCGCCGCGCGGCTCGAGCAAGCCCAACCGCTCGTGCCGGAAACACTCAAATTCGGCATGGATGGCCAGGCTGCGCTGGGCCGTGAGATCACCGCGGCGCAGACACAACGCCACCACGCCAGAAAACTCCAACAACACCCAATGGCTCACCCACAGGGGCTGATCAGCCTGGGCCAGCAACCACTGCTCAGCTGCGTCATAGCCGGTGTCACCGAGAAACAGCGACAGAACCACACAGCTATCCAGATAAAGCGGCGCAGGGCTTGCCGTGGCGATCACACCTCCTCCCGCAACTCACGCACCAACGCCACAGCACTACCAGCCAAGCCGGGCTGACCCGCATGGAAGCGACGCAGCCGCTGCGGCCAAGGCATAGCAACCTCAGACTGGGGCCCCTGCCCATCGCGCACCAATCGAGCCACTGGCTGCCCCCGCCTGGTGATCACCACTTCATCGCCAGCTTCCACCGCATCCAGTAACGCCGAAAGCTGGGCCTTGGCCTCGGCCAAACCAACCGTACGCATGGTCATCTGGTCTGTTGGTCATCCGTATCCTAACGATGGATAAGGTGCCTTGCCGCCCCGTTTCCACTGGAAGGGCTCCGACCTGGAGCTTCTGCTGGCGCAGGCC
>NZ_CEXBMR010000084.1:0-3171 GCF_982614295.1 Synechococcus sp. | reverse complement strand
TGGCAGGCGGGCTCCTCCTGGGAATACGCCTCCGTTTCCACAATCACGCCCCACAACAGCCCGCCTGAGGGTTGGCGCTTCACCAGCAGGCAGCCGATGAGCTCGGGGGCAACCAGCTCAGCGGGGCGGCAGAAGAAAGTTTGGGGGAGGTGCTGGGAGGGCGTGGTGGCTATGGGAGTGGCTGTGGGAGGTTGTGCTGGAGAGTGCTGACAGCAGCGGCGGGCGGTGCCAAGCTGGAGGAACAGACGCCACATAGAGCGATATCAGAAGAGCAACTCGCAGTCCTGCTTGCCAAGCTCAAAGAGGACGCTGGGTTACAGGAAAAACTTCAGATTGCTGCAGACCTTGATGCCGCTGTAGCCCTGGCAAAGGAAGCTGGGTTTGATGTCAGTAGGGTTGATTGGCTTAAGTATCAGGCTCAGCAGACACTTGAGCTAAGTGATGAGGAGCTGGAGGGTGTGGCTGGTGGCTTCGTGACTATGGCAGGGTGTCAGTCGCAGTCGGGTTACTGTGCTGGGAGTGATGGTTGTCTGGTGTTGACGAACCACGTACGGTGCGGCTGATAGAGCTTAATCGCACAATCCCCTGCCACCCAAGGGGGCTTTTCTTTACACATGAGTGGTCACAACAGCGATACTGAGCAAGCACTAAGTATGTAGTCCCACTAGGTTGTTCAGCTGACAAGTGAGCGCGCTACGCACTGGCTAACTACGTGAATCTCTATGGGATCTGAAGAGCCAAAGCCGTGCCACTGTGCCACTTGGAGCAAATGCTTCAGGGGGCTAAACGGTTCACAGGCGCTGCCCTCGATGGCGTGCCACAAGACGTAAGCGATGACGAAGTGCAGCGGTTCCGGAAACCGCGAGCGCCACAGACCTCCCACGCCATCCAGGGCTGGCAAAGACGCCTCCGCTCATGAGACACAAAAGAATTGACCAATCTCTGGTCGATATCTACGCATGAAATCTATCTCGAAATGAAATCCTTCCAGCCACAGACTTTTGAGCCCGGCAATTCCCTTTTGATTAGGTACTTTTCAACTGGACGATTAACGCAGGCCACTTCAGCAGTAGTAATACAATGGAATGTGGTTACCAACTCCAGAAAAGAGTGATTCTTGAAGGCTCTCGTCATATCAATAGCCCAGAAGCGCGGAGTGGCCGTATCAGCAGTTGCGTTGGTGATCAAAACAGGGATTTCGCTCACCTTCTGCCTTAATCGTTTACGTGACATATCCGGAACCGGATCAGGGCGCAGATCAAAGCCTTCTGCACCTGCCGCGTAGCTGACGGCCAAGGGACCTCCAAGCGGTCCAGACATCAGCACGTCCTGGACATTTTCGAGTTGCTCATGCCAATCATATGCATCAGCATAATCAAGGCGATTCACTACCGAGAAAATACCTCCTGCGTTTACATTACCGACCTCAAGAATGTCATTCTTTAGCCGCCTGAGCGTCATTGCTGCTCCTTCGTTTGCGCTTGGATTAGTGGCAACATTCACAACGATCCCGGAGAGCTCTTCGAGGAACTGAAGATCTCCAGACACAAGGGATCGCAATGTAACTTGCTCAATATAATCACCAAGATCGAACTCAAGGCCGTCTCCTAGATCGATCGGCTTTTCCTGGAGGATAGCAAAAGCTTCTTCGTAAGATGCAGCGATAGAGGGCTCTTTTCTCCTGACCAGATCCATGGCAATTTCAGTGCCCCTAGCACTGATGGCGAGATCGGACAGATTTCCAAATGGATTAATATTGCCATCTAGAATAAGCGTTCTAATCTTATCAGGAAACATGACAGCGTAGGTATATCCGATCCTTGTCCCATAACTTAAGCCAAGATAATTAAGCTGCTGATCACCAATGGCTTGTCGGATTAATTCAAGGTCGCGTGCGACATTGCGGGTGCCCAGATGGTTAATAAACGCCTGGTTATCAAGCTGTGTTTGGATATTAGCTTGTCGAAATGCTTCTCTCGATTCGTCTAATGTGAGCGTCCAATCACTGCTTCCATCCGGTGGCAGGATCGGGAAGGGACCTGGAGCTGCTTTGAGTGTTGGCGTGCTGCTACCAACACCCCGTGGGTCAAACGTCACGATGTGGAATCGATTACGAATCCTGTCGGTCAGTTGTGATGCGATAAAATCAAGTATCTCCAGGCCCGACCCCCCAGGGCCACCAGGATTAAAGATCAAGGAACCAATTGGGTTGTTGCCGCTAGCGGGAATTCTTGCAAGTGCAATCTTGGCTTTACTCTTGCGTGGGTGGTCGTAGTCGAGCGGGACTTTGAGGACAGCCAACTCTTGATCGGAGTCGGTTGTACTGGGTTCCCAACTGACAGGCTTCACCTTGAAAGGATAAGGCTTTGAATCAACCGATCGCTCTAACTGCAGCGTTCCATCCCATCGGTTAAGGCGCTGAGCTGGCAGAGCTTCAATGCTTCCTGCACGTACTTCGAGATCCCAGTCGGAATCTTGATGTTGCTCCGTCGTCGCTAGTCCTGTGATGTCATCGGAGGCGGCAACATCGAGGCCTGTTAGTTGAGCGAGTGAATCGATAAGCTTTCTTCCTTCACGTCCGGCCCCTGTCTTGCACCCGTAGATCAATAAATCACTGTCATCATGAACGAATCGACTGAGCTGAGACCAGAGATATCCTTGGGCTCGAAGTGAGTCATTCGAAATGCTATCGCGGCCCAAGCCCTGTTGTCCCTTGGTGCCGTGACCGTAAAGATGAATCGTATCGAAACCGCCTCTCGGCAGGGATTCGTCGAGAATATCAATTAGATCCTGGAGGCCTTGATCAGCCTGCAAAATGACAGTGGGCACATGAGAGACTTGCAATAAGTTCGCCAACTGCAGGAGGCTAAGATCATCACCCGCACTGACAATATGAATACTTTGGTCGGTAGAATCAAGCATCAGTTTGGACACATATACCATCAGCTTAAAAGGGATGAGACCGCAAGAGTCACATCACAACAAATTTTTAATCTCTTCAACTACACAAGCCCACACAAAAGCTTGCAACCCAATTGAGCATGCTCACAAGCAAACACGACAACTAAAAGCAACCTAAAGCCGATTCGCTGCCCCCCCGGTTTCAGGAAAGATGACACCCCTCTGATCAGTACATCCGGGGGCTTGAGGGCATGACCAATGCGTCGTTAC
>NZ_CEXBMR010000083.1:0-3194 GCF_982614295.1 Synechococcus sp. | reverse complement strand
ATGCCCCACCAATCAAGGATCAGCGCATTGGTAATCACCGTATCTACAGCGCCAGCAGCGCGGCTGCTCTGGCCTTGACCCATGCCATCACGAATAACTTTGCCGCCGCCAAATTTCACCTCATCGCCGTAAGAGGTGAAGTCTTTTTCCACCTCCAGGATCAAATTGGTATCTGCCAGGCGCAACCGATCTCCAGTGGTGGGGCCATAGGTTTCGGCGTAGCTGCGGCGATCCATTTGATATGCCATTAGTTATCTCCATCGAGGTGGCCGTTTACTTGTGCGTTGAAACCCACTACGCGGCGAGCACCAACAAAAGGCACTAATTCAACTTCCCTTTTATCACCTGGTTCAAAACGAATCGCCGTACCGGCAGGGATATTTAGTCTTTTCCCCCGGGCGGCATCCCGTTCAAATAACAAGGCTGCATTGGCTTCGGCAAAGTGAAAATGAGATCCCACTTGGATTGGCCTATCGCCGCTATTGGCCACCATCAAGTTGGTTACAGGCCGGCCGGCATTTAGCTCAATAAAGCCTGGTTCTGGAAGTAATTCGCCGGGGATAATCATCGAATTGGTTGATGCACGGTTACGAGCTTGGTGCCATCGGGGAAGGTGGCTTCCATTTGGACTTCGTTAATTAATTCAGCCACTCCATCCATCACCTGTTCGCGTTTTAGCCAGGTGCTGCCTTCTTGCATTAGCGCCGCTACGGTTTTGCCATCCCGCGCCCCTTCCAAGATTTGAAAGCTGAGCCAGGCCACAGCTTCTGGGTGGTTGAGTTTTAAACCCCTCGCTAGGCGCCGTTCCACCAGTAATGCGGCGGTAACGATCAAAAGCTTGTCTTTTTCTTGTGGAGATAGGTGCATGGGCTGCAAACACTGTTGAAAGATTGAGCTGTGCTGAAACTTTTACTGGAACTAATACCCACTTTGGCCCTAGGGCTTGCTCTGGGGTTGCGTTATCCGCTACTGCCTGGGCGAATAGCACCACTTTTAGTGCGCTACGGCATTCCATTAGGTGTGGCGGCATTGCTGCTGCGCTCGGGTTTAAATCGCGATTTTTTACTAGCGGCCGCGTTAGCGCTTTTTTTAATTGCAAGCGTGATGCTGCTGCTGCATTTGTTGCCGCCACTGAGGCGTTTGCTGCCTAATGGCGCCTTGCAGCTTGGGGCAGCCACCGGCAATACCACCTATTTCGGCATTCCAGTGGCCTTGGCTCTGCTGCCACCTCCTGCCCTTGGTGCTGCGATTGCTTACGACCTCGCTGCCACATTGTTGAGCTGGACACTGGGGCCACGGCTGCTGAAATCCAGCAGCGAGAGGCGCCGTTCCTTTCGCCGCGACCTTAGCCAAAGCCCTGCCACCCATGGATTTTTGCTTGCTTTTGTGCTGCAACTCACCCCTTGGCAAGAGCCCCTAGCAAGCCTGCTCTGGTGGCCCGCCCGTTTGGTGTTGTTGCTGGCTTTGCTTTTGGTGGGGATGCGAATAGGGGTGATGCAGCAGCAGGGTGAACTTGCAGAAGGTTTTAGCTGGCAGAGCTGGAGGAAATTAGCGCCGGCGTTATCGATCAAATTGCTGCTGTTGCCCTTGCTATTTGCGCTCGTAACAACTTGGCTTGGCTTACCTGGTTTAGTTGCGGATGCTTTGGTGTTGCAGGCGGCAGCCCCCACGGCGATTTCAGTGTTGTTGATGGCGGAAGCGGAGGGGGAAGGGATAAATGATGCGGCGGGTTTGGTATTAATCAGCACAGCTATGGCGCTCGTAACCGTGCCGTTGTGGTGGTGGCTAATCAATTGAGATTTCTGCCGCATGGATTTTCTTGAATCGGCCATACCCTCGGCGGCGTGGGTGCATCGAGGCAGCGCAATTCACGAATCAGCATCCAAAGGCGGCAAAACCAAAAGCGGGCAGCTTGGCTGGAAGGGCCTAGGTAACGGGCGATAACCCCCTGCGGCAGCTGGCTGATTGCCATTTCTCCCTCCAGTTCAAGGCTGTCTTGGCGTGCCTGCACTAGAAGTTGTTTGATTGCCTTTTGATCAAGCGGATTGGGCGCTGCCCACACGAGGCTGCCCAGCACCGGTTGCCCCTGAAGGCCATGGGCTGCGTTTAAGGAATTGCCCTCAATTTGCAGCCGATCTACCAGTTCCCAGCGGGCACCACTGCTTAAATGACGCTGTATTTCAAGGCTGCTGCGCCAGCAACCGCTACCCAAGGTTTCCCCCCTTGCGGTACGCCCCAACCGCACCACATCAATCCCCAGCCAGCTGGCATTTTCAGCCAGCTCTACCCGGTGCTGCTGCTGTAATAAACCGCCCTCAAATACAACGGTTTCTTGAGGTAACCATTCGAGATCAGCGCCGGCGGCAAGCTTGCTTTGCAACTTAATTTCAGCCCAACGGCCGTTTGGATCGAGGCGGGAGCGTCCCCTAGTGCCGTAGATCTTTTGAGCGGCCACGCTGGTAATTAGGGCGCAACTATTAGGGGCGAGTTCGAGCTTGATCGCTAGCTGATCTCCCCCCACCAGGCCGCCGGCGGTGTGCAGTAGCGGTAGTTCGCAACGGCCTGCGGCGCCGTTGAAAGGGCGCAAAAGCTTTAAAGGAGCAGTGGTGCCGCCCTGAAAGCTGGTGCAACCGAGGCCGTTGAGCTGAAATTGCAAATCAGCAGTTCCACGCCAACCGCATGGATTTATGCCAGCTTGGCTTGATGCAAGAGGAACAGAAGCCACTGTTGTTGCAGCAACGTTGCGATGCCGGCGTAAATATTGAATCTATTGGGGTGTTACTGCAATTACCACTAACCGCTGCTGAACGGCAGGTGAGCCGTGGTTTGCGCCGCTGTAGCTGCGGCAGGGAGGTGTTGTTGCAATTGCCAAGGGGGGCATATCTGCAGCCTGGCGAAGGCTTGGCTGCAGAAGCGGGCATACCACTAGCGGTAGTGGTTGCTGCAATAGAGCCGCTACTGGTGGTGTGCAGTGATGATCCGCTCGGCTTGCTGCAGGCGGCCTATCACCTTGGCAATCGCCATGTGGCATTAGAGGTGAGAGTTGATGAGTTACGCCTATTAGCTGATCCTGTTTTGGCGCAAATGTTGCAACAACGGGGCCTGAAAGTTTCAGCTCTGCAGGCTGCTTTTTTGCCGGAAGTAGGGGCTTATCACAACACTGAGCAACATAATCATCAAGATAATCATCAACA
>NZ_CEXBMR010000082.1:0-3322 GCF_982614295.1 Synechococcus sp. | reverse complement strand
GCCTCAATTCCATAGCTGCGGCTAGCGCCGCCGGGCACCACTTTATGGAGAAATTCAAGCTCGTTTTCTTTTTCTAAAACAGCAACTTGAAAGTTACGCACATTGGTGCAGTTATTTGCCAGGGCATTTAGCTCGTGGTAGTGAGTGGCAAAAATGCAATTGGCAGCGATATGTATCGCTAGTTGTTCTGCCACTGCCCAAGCGATCGAAAGACCATCAAAAGTGGCGGTGCCGCGGCCAATTTCATCGAGCAATACCAATGATTTTGAGCTGGCATGCTGCAGGATATTGGCGGTTTCTGCCATTTCCACCATGAAGGTGGATTGACCACTGGCTAGATCATCTACAGCGCCAACCCTGGTAAAAAGTCTGTCTACGAGCCCCAAGCGAGCACTGCGGGCCGGAATCCAACTGCCCATTTGTGCCATCAATTGCAAAACCCCTGTTTGACGGATATAACAACTTTTACCGCTGGCATTAGGGCCTGTGAGCACGATCAAGTTGATCTGCTCCCCTAAAGCAATGCTATTTGACACAAACGATTTATCAGTTAGCAGCAGCTCCACAACCGGATGACGCCCCTCCTGAATTTCAAGGCAGCAACCCGTCACAATTTCAGGCTGGCAATAACCCTGGGTGGCGGCCAGTTCGGCTAGGCCGGCGAACACATCAAGTTCCGCCACTGCTTTTGCTGCTGAGCGGATTTCTGCGGCTGCTTCCCCCACCTGATGCCGCAATTTGCAAAATAGGTCGTATTCCCGTTGCTGGCTGCGGGCTTTTAGTTGCAAGATGCGGCCTTCCCGTTCTTTTAGTTCCGGTGTAAAAAAACGTTCTTCATTGCTAAGGGTTTGGCGGCGAATCCAATGCTCAGGCACCTGGCTGGCCTTTGCTCTTGTTACCGCAAGGAAATAACCAAAACTGCGGTGAAATTGCAATTTTAAATTTGTATTACCGCTTGCTTGCTGTTCTCTCTTTTCTACTTGAGCTAGCCAATTTTCCTGTTCATCGAGGCGGTTGCGTAGATCATCAAGTTGTTCATCAACGCCATCGTGTATCAAACCCCCTTCTGTAAGAGATAGGGCTGGATTATCTAATAGTTGATATCGCAGTAATTCAGCTAATGCGGCCAGTGTTGGCCGCGGCTGCAGCAGCGCTTGCAACGGCTCAGCCTGGCAGTTTTCCAGCAGGCTTGATAACAGCGGCATACGTTCAAGGCTGTCGGCTAAGGCCACTAGATCGCGGCCATTGGCATGGCCGGCGGCGCAGCGGCCCGCTAATCGCTCGAGATCGGCCATTGGCCTTAATAAACGCCGAACCGCTTGGCGTAATGGTCTTGCGGCCACAAACTCAGCCACCGCTTCCTGGCGCCATTTGATTGCTGTTTGGTTGAGCAGAGGTGCCTCTAGCCAACGCCGAAGGGCGCGAGCCCCCATTGCGGTGTGAGTGCGATCTAAAGCCCAAAGCAGGGAACCTTGAAATTGGCCATCCCGTTGGGTGGCCGTGAGTTCCAAGTTGCGACGGCTTTGCTGATCAATTACCAAGGCATCACCAGCAAATACGGTTACCGGACGCCCCAACGGCAATGTGCTCCCGGGTTGGCTGGCATCTAAGTAGGTGATCAAACCACCAGCAGCCCTAAGCGCTAGGGGGATCGCTGTTAAGCCAAGCCCTTCAAGGGATTGCACGCCATAACGCTGCTTGAGGCAGCGGCTGGCATGGCTGCTTTCAAAAGGGGTTCGCAGTTGGGGGGTGAGGCTTAAAAAGGGCGGGCACCAAGGGGGCATCGGATTTGCTTGGCCATGCTCAAGCCCTGGCAGCAGCAGTTCAGCGGCCTGCAACTGCGTTAATTCCTGCTGCAGGTCTGCAAGCCCTTCCCGTTCATAAACCTGGAATTCACCGGTGGATACATCTGCTACCGCTAAGCCCCAGCGTTCGTTTTCCAGCACCACTGCAGCCAACCAGTTGTTGCGTCGCGCCGCTAGCAAACCTTCCTCCAAAAGGGTGCCAGGGGTGAGAACTCGGGTGATTTCACGCCGCAGCAGAGCACCTTTTGCAGCGGTGGTTTCCACCTGATCGCATAGGGCCACCCCATAACCGCGCCGCACCAGCTCACTGCAATACCGCTCTGCTGCATGGTGAGGAATCCCAGCCATCGGCACCCGGCCATGGGCTTTACCCCCTTCTTTGCCAGTGAGAGTGAGCTCTAGTAGCTGGTTTGCCAGGAGGGCGTCTTCAAAAAAACATTCGAAAAAATCGCCCAGCCGGTAAAGCAAAATCCGTTCTGGATGGGCGGCTTTTAGCTCCACGTAGTGGCGCAGCATTGGCGGCAAAGCTGCTGGATCTACCAGGCTGTGGTGATGCCAAGGGGGCAGCTCATTACTTGAATCTGCGGCTGCAATATGTTCTTTGCTGGCTAGTGGCTTACTGCCCGGATGGCTGCGCCGCCGCGGTTTAACAGCATCAAAATCTTGTTTTAGATCTTCTTCGGGAGCTTCTTCTGCGGCGAACAGGCTGCCTTGAATTGCAGGTTCACTGCTAGCCACGCAAGAAATCGCTTTTTTTGATCGTAATCTGCTTCAGAATGATGAGATGAACACTCACGCCCAGAGCTATTGGCAGCGGCGCTTTGCTGTTGACAAGAATTTGCTTGAAGAGCAGCGTGAGCTTGCTTTGCAGCAGATCCGATTAGCTGCAGTTGCTTTGCGTGAGCGTTGGCCTCTAATTAAGTCGATATGGGTTTTTGGTTCAGTGCTTGGGGAAGGATTCCACGAAGAATCAGATATTGATTTGATGGTGGAGGGTTTACCTCCGCAAGATCTGTTAATGGCTATAAAACTTGTTGAAACCGATGTTTGTAGATCGGTGGATTTAAAGCGAGCAGAAGACATATCTATTGAGCTGCGTTTTCGCTTGTTGCGTATTAGTGAGGCGCTTTAAAAATGAAGCCAACCGATTTACTTGAACTAAACGACGACCTTCAAAGGGAAAGCGAACGGCTAGCTCGTTTAGTAAGCGGCGTGGAGCTTTTGTTGCCGCGGCTCGGGGAAGGAGGCGAGCTAGTGGAGGCGGCGGCATTGCGCTTGCATAGCTTCTACACAGCAGTTGAGCGCTGCTTACTTTTGATCAGCAGGGTTGTGAATGGTGGCACCCCAAGCAAAGGTGAAGGTTGGCATCGCCGGCTTTTGGAGCGAATGGCCACTGCAACAGAGCAACGCCCAGCTGTATTCAAAGAAGCTACCCAAGTAGGGCTTCAGGAGTATCTGCGTTTTCGGCATCTAGTGCGCAATCTCTATGCCGATGAACTGCGGCCAGAACCAATTGC
>NZ_CEXBMR010000081.1:0-3339 GCF_982614295.1 Synechococcus sp. | reverse complement strand
TCACCAGCACCCCTAACCAGGACAATCCGCTCATGGATCTACCTGATATTGAGCGGGGAACTCCTATTTTGGCGTTGGATGTGTGGGAGCATGCCTATTACCTCAACTACCAAAATCGCCGCCCTGAATATATAAGTACCTGGTGGAATGTGGTGAATTGGAAAGCCGTGAATAGTCGCTATGCGGTTACTATGCGCTGATTGTCCATCGCGCCTAGGTCTGCTACTGCGCCTTGGTTGGGTTTATTTGGATATAGGTTGAAGATTGTGCAGCAGTTTTGCTGAAAGATTATTTAATCCCTATCTTCTACATGTAATCCTAATGACTGTCTGGCATGCCATCTGGCGGTCGCCAGCTGCCGCAGGTACCAGAGCGACTTTTTATAAATTACAGCGAAGTAGCGACTGCAGAGGATGCCTTCGAACCGATTGCCGCCGACCACCAGGCTTGCCTGGCCCCTAAGGACGGATGTTGGGGAAAATTCTTCGGACTTCAGTTCTTCTGTTGTGAGGCTTAAGGCCTCAATCCTTGATTGGAGGGGATCGTTTTCGGAGCGAGCTTGATGAGCAAGCGGATCCAGCCATCCCAATAACAGTGCTATGGCTACCACGCGCTGGACAACCCTTTCCGTCATTCCTGTCGATTCAGGAAGCTTCGTAGTCGTTCACTATGGGGAGCACCGAATATTATTTGTGGGTTCCCCTGCTCCTCAATCAGACCGTTGTTGAAAAACAGTACGTGGTTTGATACGTCGCGTGCAAATCGCATTTCATGGGTGACAACAAGCATGGTCATACCGGTTTGAGCCAGCAAGCGCATCACCTGTAGGACTTCGCCCACAAGTTCTGGGTCGAGTGCACTTGTGGGTTCGTCAAACAGCATCACAGCTGGATCCATGCAGAGGCTCCGGGCAATAGCAACCCTTTGTTTCTGGCCACCAGAGAGTTGGCTGGGATAAGCGTCGCCGCGATGCCCCAATCCGACCTGTTCCAGATGATGGCGGGCCCGCCGCTGGCAATCGTCCATGGGAAGTCCCAGCACACGCCGAGGTGCGAGGAGGAGATTTTCATGAACAGTGAGATGAGGAAACAGGTTGAACTGCTGAAAAACCATGCCCACACTCAGGCGTAACTTCCTTAACTGGCGCCAGTCCGCAGATACGCCAGGAATATCCTGCCCGAGCACCTCCAGGCGCCCATACTCAAAGCTTTCAAGCCGGTTCAGGCAGCGCAGGAACGTGCTTTTTCCGCAACCTGAGGGGCCGATGATCGACACCACATCACCGGCATTCACGGTGATGCTTACTCCCCGCAGGACCTTCAGCTCGCCGTAGCTTTTATGCAGATCATGGCACTGCAGCCTTGGTTCTGCGGCAGATGCGTTCATCATGGGTGCTCGCGGACTTAACCACGTTATGGCCCATCGGCCACACCACAATCTGTTGAAACGATCTGTTGGCAGGCTGCTGCTGGCTGCACTTGTTGTTGGCTTGCTCGCTGTTGGATTTCACAACATCAGCTGGGCTACTCCAGCTGGGCCATGGCGTGTAGGCACGGATCCAACGTTCCCCCCGTTTGAATTCCGGAATACCGCAACAAACCAGATCAGCGGCTTCGACATTGAGCTGATGGAGGCGATCGGCGAGCAGGCTGGCCATCCGATCGAATGGGTGCCACTACCCTTCGATGGGTTGATTCCAGCGCTCCAGGCTCGCAGCGTAGATATGGCCATCAGCGCGATGACGATCACTCCCGAGAGGGCGCGGGCCATTGATTTCAGTCGGCCCTACTTCAAGGCCGGTCAGGCATTTGTGGTGCGTGATGGTGAAACAAACTTTAAGTCGCTGGCTGAGCTGAAGGGGCGGCGCATCGCCGTTCAGATCGGTACCACCGGAGCAATTGAGGCCGGCAAGATTCCCTCTGCCCGCGTCAGTAGCTTCGACTCCACGCCTCTAGCTTTGCTGGAGCTTGCCAATGGAAATGCCGATGCGGTTGTCAGCGATGTGCCGGCGATTCTTTATGCAATCGATCAGGCCAAGCTGACGGGGCTACATATCTCAGGCGAACATCTCAGCACGGAGTACTACGGCATTGCCCTCCCCACTAACTCACCGATCACAGGGGCGGTGAGTCAGGGGCTAGATGCCTTGATCAAGAGCGGTCGCTATGGCGAGCTTTATCGCCAGTGGTTTGCAGCTGAGCCGCCTAACTTGCCTGAGCAGGCGCCGGCTCTAAAGGTGGCTAGCTCGCCTCTCGCTGGGTTTGATCTGAAGGTGTTATTCGCCAACCTGCTCAAAGGAGCTGCTATCACCCTGATGCTCACAGCACTCTCGTTCAGCTTTGGACTGATCGGAGGCACAGCGCTGGCAGTGCTACTGCAAACCTCATGGCGTTTCGCTCATTTGGCTTGCCGAATTTATATTGACTTCTTCCGGGGCACCCCGATGCTGGTGCAGCTGTTTCTGATCTATTTCGGCTTACCGGCACTCATTCAAAGCCTGGAGCTTCCATTCAGCATCAATCGCTTGGCTGCTGCAGTCGCGGCCCTAAGTCTCAACGTGGCGGCTTACCTTGCTGAAACATTGCGCAGTGGGATTGAGTCGATTGACCGCGGTCAGTGGGAGGCGGCCGACGCGCTTGCTCTTAGCCCGATTGAGCGGATGCGGTTTGTGATTGCTCCGCAGGCTCTGCGTCGTGTATTGCCACCACTGGCCAACGAATTCATCACCTTGATCAAAGACACCAGCCTTGCGGCTGTGATTGGTTTTGATGAATTGTTCCGCCAAGGGCAATTAATTGTGGCCACAAGCTACAGGGCATTTGAGGTCTACATCGCCGTGGCTCTCGTCTACCTGTTGATGACTACAACGGCCTCCTTGTTGTTCAAGCGGCTCGAGGCCCGTTGGCAACTGCCGACCTGATTTCAGTAGCTGGAACATACATTGATTCAGCTCCTCAGCTGAATGAAGCTTTTGCTGCCAGTCTGTCGCTGCCAACGAGTCGGCTCAGACCGAGGGGCTCCGGGGTGGGAGTGATCTAGCAGCTACATGCAAGGCCGCTGCTGTTATGCGCAGGCTGAGGTCTTCCAGCCCCAGGAGGGCGGCGCTGAAGGTCTCGGTGGTGATTGAGCCGGTGGTGAGCATTGAGCAAGTGCAACTGCTGCCAGTGTTCCCCTATCGGTGGGTGTGTTGCCGCTGCTCAGGATCCAGCGAGTCGGACCAAAGAAATTCAAGTCGTGAAATTGCCGTTACTGCAACAAGAAAATCCAATGGCTGCAAGGGCTGGTTGCGTGCGTTTTGCGTGCCTCCCAAAAGGCCAATCGGTGAAAAGTCAATCGGGG
>NZ_CEXBMR010000080.1:0-3495 GCF_982614295.1 Synechococcus sp. | reverse complement strand
CGTTTAAAACAAAGCAGGGTTTCAAGCACCACGGCCCGTTCATCAATCCAGCCGCGTTCAGCGGCAGCTTTAACCATTGAATATTCACCACTTACGTTATACGCAGCGATTGGCAGTTCTGTTTCTGCGCGCAAGCGCTGAACGATATCAAGGTAGGCAAGGCCTGGTTTAACCATCAAAATATCTGCGCCTTCTTGCTCATCAAGTAAAGCTTCTGTAAGAGCTTCCCGGCCGTTGGCGGGATCCATTTGGTATGTGGCTTTGTTTGTGGGAATTGGCTTGTTGCCGCTGCTTCTGGGGGCGGAATCAAGGGCTTCACGAAATGGGCCGTAATAGGCGGAGGCATATTTAGCGGTGTAACTAATGATGCCTACATGTTCAAAACCTTCAGCATCAAGTGCTTCGCGGATTGCCCCTACTCGGCCGTCCATCATGTCGCTGGGGCCAATTAAATCAGCACCGGCTTGGGCCTGGGTAATTGCTTGGCGGCAAAGAATTTCTACTGTTTCATCATTTAGAACCACGCCTGCATCATTAACGAGGCCGTCGTGACCATCGCAGGAGTAGGGATCAAGGGCTACATCTGTCATCAGCGTCATATCAGGATGCACATCTTTAAGGCGCCGGATTGCCCGAGGGATCAAGCCACCTTCGTTGAAGCATTCGCTGCCATTTTCGGTTTTTAATCCGTCTGCCACTTTTGGGAAAAGCACCACGCAGCGAATACCAAGCTCCCAAGCCCGCCCCACTTCAGTGATTAAGCCATCAAGGCTCCAGCGCTGGCAACCTGGCATTGCAGATATAGGTTCGTTGCTGGCCCCTTCATGCACAAATAATGGATAAATAAAATCAGCTGCACTCAGATGGTTTTCCCGAACCATGGCTTGCAGAGCAGGGGTGCGACGCAGCCGGCGCGGACGGTATGAAAGTTCCATACTGTATTTGTAATTGGCGCAATCTTAGGCACTAAGCGTTTTGCAATCGCAAATTGGCAAGAGTTGTTACCGGAAAGCAAAAGCAGCAACTGCAATGAAAATGCTGCCACCAATAATAATAGATTGATAGATTGCATCTATTTTATTTATTTTTTGCATCACTGCTTCTCGCTGAGATTCAATTGAATTTTCGTAGGCATTGCTTCCCCAAACGAATAAAGCAAAAAGAGCGATTGAAGCTATGTAGCCAAATAAATACAATTGATCTATAAAAGATATATACGATAATTTGGGTAGATCTGCATTTGTTCCTAGCTGCAGAAACACTAAAGTGAGTAGAGCTGTAGAGGGTATTGCTAAGCGCAATTCAGTGAGCTTCCCTTCCAGGTTTGGAGCTAGTAAAAGCATTGCCATTACCGCAAGCCATGGCATTACATACTGATAAAAGGCAGACCAAAATTCTGTATAGTAATTAACATTGTATTCAATTCGGCTAAATTCTCCACCCTCAATGCCATTTTTCTCTCCGAAATTTGTATTATAAGTATAAATCATATTTTTTACACTAACATCTCCTGTCTGGTATCCGTTGATACCCACGTATTGCCCTTTAACCCCTTTAGCGTCAAGAGCTGGATTTAATCTGATGGCTTCAGCAGCTAGTGAGAAAATAGATGGGCTAGTTTCAATGATTATCGGTAGTTCTAATTGTTGAAAGGGGAAGCGTTTTAGGGTTTGCGAATGATCATAAAATTTTGCAGAAAATCTATAAAGTTGCAGCCTATTTCCGTTTGGCTTTAATTCAGGTTCAGCGCTATCAAGTTGAATCTGTGAATCCCATATTTCCACTTGGTTAACTATTTCAACAAGTTCTAAAAGTGGTATTTTATTTTTAATAATCAGCTCCTGAATGGCTTCTGGCCATTCAAGCCAAAACCAACCTTCGGCAGAGAAATTTTTGTCTTTAAGAGAAAGATTATAGATATTTTCTATATGCATCCCAAGTATAAAACTGCGTGCTGGATCAATCGCTGTTCCCTCGCTAACCGGCGCAGCCTTGCCTTGTGCAACTACAGGTTGAGGAAATTGAATTGCGATTGCCAGGAAAAATGAAAGAATAAAACTGAATAATAAAAATAAAAGCGATTTTTTTCGCAATATTTTGTGCAACATTACACTTGTTATTTCTGTAATTTACTCATTTTACCTATAAGCTAGATGTTGTCAATAATTGAGCTCTTGGGTTCAGGTTGAGATTTTGACGAACCTGGCGTAGTTGTTCATAAAGGCCACGTTCTTCAGTGCTTAGTTCGCTAGGCAATTGCAATTGAATCGTTAATAGAAGATCGCCTCTGCCTTCACGCAAAGGCCAACCTTTACCTTTTAAACGCAAGCTGCGGCCGCTGCTTATTCCAGCTGGCACCGTAACTATCGCCTCCCCATCAGGGGTGGGAACTACTAATTCCCCGCCAAGGATGGCTTCGTCGGGGCTGAGCGGTAAATCAGCCCGCATTAGATCGCCGTCGATACTCCAAACCGGGTGATTCTCTAATTGGATATTGAGATAGAGATCACCCCTGCGGCCGCTGCTGGGTTGGAGGTTCCCTTTCCCTTTCAAACGCAGGCGGCTGCCGCTGCGCACCCCTGGTGGAATTCGCACTTGCACACGTTCTTGGTTCACCTGCAAGCTGCGTTCACAGCCGCGAAAAGCTTCAGCAAAACTCACTTTTAGATTTGCTTCGGCATCAAGATTTACGCCTTGAGTAGCGGCACCAGGAAATCCCCCAGAGCCAAATCCAGCCGGGCCACCAAAACGGCCGAGTAGGTCGTTAACGAAATCGTCGAAATTGCCATAGCGGCCGAAATCCACATCAGCGCCAGCACCTTGAGACGCTCCTGCTTGATTCCAATATTGACCAAACTGTTCATACCGTTGGCGTTTTTCTGGATCAGAAAGCACTTCATAGGCTTCACTGATTTCTTTAAAGCGGGCCTCGGCGCTGGCATCGCCAGGGTTCACATCAGGGTGATATTGGCGCGCAAGGCGCCGAAAGGCCTTTTTCACGGCATCAGCATCAGCCCCCCGCTCCAGTTCAAGCACTTTGAAATAGTCGCGATAACCACCCCCTGCCATCACCAGCCTGCAGAAACGATGGAATCCAAGTTTGTCAGCTAAGCGGCAAGCTCTTAATCTACAAAAAAGTAAATCATTTATGGCTCGCTCAACGTGGCTATTGCCAGCTTTTGCCTTGCTTACTGCGGCGGCAATGGGATCTCCTCTTAGGGCAGGCAACTTGGGCGATGCCGTAAGCCCTTCCACTGCCGAACAACTGCAATTTGCTAAGGCTTTGAAACAGATGGGTGCGATTTTTTATGGCGCTTGGTGGTGCACCCATTGTTTTCATCAAAAGAATCTTTTTGGCACCGAAGCTGGAAAGGAGATCCCATACGTTGAATGCGATAAAGATGATGCCGGCCGCGAACGTTGCCGTAAAGCGGGCATAAAAGCTTTCCCCACCTGGACTCTGGGTGAAAAACGTAGTGAAGGAGTGATGAAACT
>NZ_CEXBMR010000079.1:0-3546 GCF_982614295.1 Synechococcus sp. | reverse complement strand
CAACCCCAGGCGGGCCACTAAAACTGCCGCTTACGGCTGCTGTTAATTCGGGATTAGATGAACTTGCGAGGGCTACATAGCGTTCATCAACGGCCCCCGCTCCGCTTGGGTCAAATCCGCGCCAACCGGTGCCAGGTAGATAAACCTCTGCCCAGGCGTGGAGGTCGTAGCGATCGGGCTTTGGTTCCACTAGGTGGTAACCACTCACAAAGCGAGCTGGTAAACCAATGCATCTGCAACATTCGATCATCAACACTGCTAGGTCGCGGCAGGAACCAACCCGTTCCCTCAAGGTGCGCCCTGCCGGCCAAGGGGGACCATGGTGGCGTTGGGTGTAGTTCACCCGCTCTTGAATCATCTCCAGCAGTTGTTGCAGGAAGGTGAGGCAGTGTTGGTCGCTGCCGATAATCGCCTCCTGGGCTAAGGCAATGGCGGCTGGATCATGCTGACCATTGGGCAGCCAGCCCTGCAGATTACTTAAAAGATCAGCATTTAGCCTGCCGATTGGATAGGGCAAGCGCGGTTCCTGTTCATCCAAACAGAGTGAAAGTAGAGGGGGCGAGCTAGTGATCAACTCAGCTTCTGAAATGATTTCAAAGCGATCGGTGCTACCAACAAAACGCGCCCGCAGGATTTGATCGCCACCAGCTGCTATTAATTCAAATTGGTGGCATGGTTCTGGATTAAAGCTGATTTTATGTTGGATTAGTTTTTGGAATCCGATACTGCGGGGCATCAAACACAGCCGATGGGGGCCGAGCTGCACGGGTTTTGTATAGGTATAGACAAAGCGATGGCTTATTTTTACGTGCATTGGCTTGAAGTGAAGTAGCGGGTTTCAAATAGTGTGTGGAGATCGTTGATTTGTAATTGCAATTGATCAATAACCTGATGAAGGCCTTGATCGATCACATCGCTCACTTGGGAATAGTTCCAAGTGGCCTGGAGGCGCCCCAGGCTGCGGCTAAGGGGATGGCCGCTTTGCAGTAGTGGTTTTTGATCAATACTTGCAATTGCCTCGGCAATACCATTAAGGCAATAGCGCACGGAACGGGGAAAATCTGGATCCAATAATAGAAATTCAGCAACTCCACTAGGGGTTATCGGTTGTTGGGTGTGTTGGCGATACATTTGATAAGCGCTGGCGGATCGTAATAAAGCAATCCATTGCAATTCATCTAAAGCACCACCCACATCTTCAGGGCTTGGCAGCAGTAGGAAATATTTCACATCGAGGATCCTTGCAGTTTTTTCCGCCCTTTCAATCAACCGGCCAAGATTGGCAAAATGCCAGCTGATATCCCTTCTCATACTGGAATCTGCTATGCCATAAAGCTGCTGGCAGCCGCGCCTTATCAGTTGCAGTTGTTCTGGTAGGGCCTGCTGCCAAAAACTTTCACCCGGTTGTAAATCGAGATGTAAAGCATTTAGTTCTTCAAATAATTCATTGGGGATTACCTCACGGATTTGGCGGGCATTTTCGCGGGCGATGGCAATGCAATTACAAATGGCATTTGGATTTTGTGCTTGGGCAAGCAGAAACCATTCCACCGCTGCAGCATCACCCTCAGGGTGTAATTCTTTAAATAAGTTGCTTTCAGCGCAAGCTTCAATCAGCGGCAGCCACACTGCATCTCCCCCTGCCGGTGAATCCAGCGCCATCGACATACTCACATCTAAGAAGCGGGCTAAATTATCGGCCCGTTCCACATAACGAAAGATCCAGTAGAGCTGTTCTGCTACACGGCTGAGCATGAAACCACCCAGGTGTCTTTACTGCCGCCGCCCTGGGAGGAATTAACCACCAAGGAGCCGCGTTTTAAAGCAACTCTTGTTAGTCCCCCTGCAGTTACCCAACTCTTTTTACCCCGTAATATGTATGGCCTTAAATCCACGTGGCATGGATAAAGCTCCCCTTCACTGAGGGAGGGAACCGTTGAAAGTTGAAGTGTTGGTTGGGCGATGTAATTGCGAGGATTAGCTTGGATTAATTCACTGAAACGCTTGAGTTCTTCGCTGCTCGAATGGGGACCTATCAACATTCCATAGCCCCCTGCTTCCGATACCGCTTTTACTACTAGTTCTGGCAGATGTTCCAGCACATAACTGCATTCTTTTGGCCGGGAGCAAAGAAAAGTAGTTACGTTTGGAATAATAGTTTCTTCATCTAGGTAGTAGCGAATCATCTGGGGTACATAGGCATAGATAAGCTTGTCGTCGGCAATGCCGGTGCCAGGGGCATTGGCAATGGCAACTTGGCCTTGGCGGAACGCTTCCATAAGGCCGCTTATGCCGAGCATTGAATCTTTGCGGAAACAGGTGGGATCAAGAAAATCGTCGTCGATACGTCGGTAGATCACATCTACCCGTTCAAGGCCATTGGTACTACGCATCCATACCCGATTGTCTTCACAGATCAAATCTGTGCCTTCCACGAGTTGGATGCCCATCAAGCGGGCTAGGTAGCTGTGTTCGAAATAGGCGCTGTTATGCACCCCAGGGGTGAGGAGTACCACTTGGGGGCTGTCGGTCCAGGGGGCTATCTCCTGCAGGGTTTGCAGTAGTTGGGAGGCGTAGTTATCGATGGGGGCGATTCGCTGGCTTTGAAATAAACCGCCAAAAAGTTGCTTCATCACGCGGCGATTTTCGAGGAAATAGGCAACTCCTGATGGGCAGCGCAGGTTATCTTCCAGCACCCGCCAGGTGCCATCGCCATCGCGCACTAGGTCGAGGCCTGAGATATGGCACCAGCGACCGAGGGGAGGAATTAATCCCTGCATTTGCGGCCGCCAGCCCTGACTACTGGTTATTTCTTCTACAGAGATAATTCCATCTTTGATTATTTTCTGGGGCCCATAGATATCAGCAAGAAAGAGGTCGATCGCTTCAAGCCTTTGGATTAAACCCGCTTCCAGCACGGCCCAATCCTGTTGATCGATCAGCCGCGGCAAAGGATCGAAGGGCAAAATTCTTTCGCTGGCCTCTGAATTGCTGTTGTAGAGCCTGAAGGTGGCACCTAGCCGTTTAAGAAGTTGTTCAGCGGCCCGGTGATTTTCATTCAGTTGGCTAAGTCCCAGGGCCCCCAACTGATCCATCAGCGCCCCCATCGCTTTACGGGGTGTGTGGCTGGGACTCATGTATTCATCGAAGCCACCCATTGGCACATAGGTTTCAAACATAGGTTTCAAACATAGGTTTCAAACATTGGCTTCAGCTGTTGCAACCTATCTATGGTGCGGAATCAAGCCGCCCGCCCATGGTTCCCATTGCTACACAATCAACATGCGGCTAGTAATTAGCGATCGAATTGTGTAATTTGATACTTATTTTATCTGCAAGCTTCATTTGCTGATGATCCTTTCACTGCTGGCAAACTTAGGGGTGAAAAAAGCTCTTTAAGGCTGCCTTTGCTCTGCTCTTCTGTTAGGGCAGCATTCAAAGCTGCAAGCAGTCCTGGGCTGCCTTTCCTTATGGCAATGCCAAATGGTTTGGCTGGAAAGCAAGCTGCCACATCTAAAAGGCGAAACCGATTGCGGTCTTTAGCAA
>NZ_CEXBMR010000078.1:0-3659 GCF_982614295.1 Synechococcus sp. | reverse complement strand
CTACGAAAACAGCATGCCTATGCGGGATTTAGCAGCATTGATGGGGCATGACCTAAGAACACACCACAAGCATTACGGCGTTTGGACCGATGAAGCCGGATTGCATGAATCTGCCTTGCGGGTAGTGGGAGATCTGATGAAGCTGCAGAGCTAACCAAGCCGAAGGCGACGACGCCTTCGCCGCCGGCATCAGGGGGAGGGTGTCAAAAAATTGGAACAATGAATACTTCTTTCATTGCTTACAAGCTTCAAGTAAGCGATAATACTAAAAATCACTAACAAAAATGGTCTTACTCTTTTCCCTAATTACGTTAACATTGTTTTTATCGGGCTTAAGATCAGCCAAAAAAGTATCATCTTTAAGAGCCAAATATGCTCCAATTGCTGATGCCGAGGAATATTGCAAGAAATTGAAACAGCTAGCTGCAAAAGAAGCTATGGAATAAAGGGAAAAATTCTGAGCAACCCCAAACCTAGGAGTATTTAAGCTTGAACACTTTAAATTTCCAATATCAAGCATTCGGGTTTAATCTAGCTAGTGATATTCCGCTGCCCGAGCTAAGCGAAAAGTTGTTAATCGCTAACGAGCAAAATAGTATATCTGTAGTTAGTGGAAACTATGAAAACTGGCCTTCCATAGAAGCTAGCCCCCACAGCACACAATGCTTGCAGCTTGCAGCTAATGAATGGCGTTTAGCTCTAGAGGGCATCGGCTGGTTTCGTGCTGCAGCTGGTGAATTGCTTGAATATCAACGCTGGGATGACAGTGTTAGTAATCGTGATTTGCGCACTTTCTTGGTAACAAGTGGCCTTGGTGCGTTGGCAGTTCAACAATCTTCTCTGGTGCTGCACGGCACGGCCTTAGAGCGTAATGGTGAAGCTGTATTGCTCTTGGGGCGCCCAGCCACAGGAAAATCAACTTTGAGCTGGTGTTTACAGCAGCACGGCTGGCAACTTATTAGTAGTGAAATTGTAGTTGTGGATAAAAATATGAAAATTTGGCCGGGTGTTCAACAATTAAAACTTTGGCATGATGCTGCAGTTGCCCTTGATTTGGATTGGCAGCAATTGCCTCTAGTGCGGCGCGGTCTTAAACGCTACGCATTTTCACGGGATCAATTGAACTGCATTGAATCAGCCGTTCCCTTGCGTTGTATCTATCAATTGATGCGTAAGCGGCAACAGAGCAAAAGCGAGGCAGATGTTTTGGCATCATCAATAAAAAGTTCTCAGGCATTTAGCCAGCAGCACGCTTTGCTCGTGCTACGAAATAATGCATTTCATGCCAGGGTTGTACGCGGTATGGAGTGTGAGCAGCAATTATTTATGCAGGCATCGGCATTGGCCCGTTCAGTTCCTATCTATTCATTACGTGTTCCCGATGGTGTCAGGGCTATGAAAAATGCATGCGCAATGGTGGATTTGTTGGATCCAGCTTCAATTCAAGAACCTTATGTAGAAGAAGGCAATATAGAAGAAGGCAATAAGGGTGAAAGTGATGCTTGAGCAAAAGCATGGTTATTGGTATTTGGCTTCCTATCCAAAATCAGGTAATACGTGGTGCCGTGTTTTTATTACAGAATTATTGAGGTTAGCTGGCGAGGGCTATGCGGAAGAACTTAATTTAAATAATGATATTGAAACCGGCGCCATTGCTTCATCACGTTTATGGCTTGATGATCAGTTAGGCGTGAATAGCTGTGATCTGAGTTTTAGCGAATTGGATCCATTGAGGGGCCTTGCCGGGCAAACAGCATGGTTATTTGCCGAAGGTGAAAGATTCCATAAGGTGCATGATGCGTTTAAATCTCCTGATTCTCGCAATCGATCAGTTGTTTGTACAGCGGGTTGCCTGGGAGCTGTTTATATCATGCGGCATCCAGAAGATGTGGCTGTATCACTGAGTAATTTTTTTTCTTGGCCGCTAGAGCGTAGTGTTCAATTTTTGCATGATCCCACAGCAGCTCTAGTGCCATCTGAACGTGTTGGAGGTCATCAGGTGCGTCAGCATATGGGCCGTTGGGATCAGCATGTGTGCTCTTGGGTGGATCAACAGCAGTTGCCAGTATTAATAATTAGATATGAGGATATGCTCTGCAATGGTTCAACAACTTTTGCTAAATTAGCAGATTTTCTTGGTTTGCCTGTTGAGCAGGTTTTGGTAGATCAAGCTATTGCTAATACCTCGATTGATAAATTAAAACAACTAGAAGAGAAGGTTGGTGGTTTTGCTGAGACGCCAGAGGGGTGTAACCGTTTCTTTCGATCTGGGCGTAGTGGTGAGGGAGCTGAGCAGCTGAGTATTCCCCAGCGCCAACAATTAGCAGCTGAAATGGCTGATGTAATGAAACGCTTTGGTTATGAAGGAGTAGAAAAAGATGTGTGAATTTAGTGTTGAATATGTTTTTGGCAGCGTTGATAAGGCCCTTGCTGCTGAGCTATTTGATTTTTGGAACCTTAATCAGGCTTCTTATCAGGCAGAACTAAAGAGTTTTAGATCGCATGGCGATTTGAGTGACATAGAGCCACTCTTAAGCAAGCAAAAGGTGTTACGAAGGCAGCCAGGTGCGATTGCTCGAAATCAGGAGGGATCAATTGTTGGAGTGGTGTTTGTTGTTTTAAGGGAATTAGAAGCGCATCTTAACTTAGGTAGCCATGCTTATTTTCAGCGGATGTATGTTTTGCCGGAGGCTAGATCAAGCCGTTTGGCGAATCAACTGTATAAAAAATTTCTAGAAGGTTTTATTAGTTCCGTTGAGTTGCGTGATCATAGGGCTTCTACTCTGATGTCAGAGAATATTAACTTAGGCTTGCAAAAGGGATCTATGAGACGTTATTTTGCAAGACTAGGTTTTAAAATGCTTGGTTCTAATCAGCTTGGTGGTGAGGTGTGGTTATTGAAATTACGCAATCAGTTTATATTTTGAGGTTGGTTTATTCTGCAACTGTTATTATGATGTTTTTATTTATAGCTTGCTCCAGCCAGTTAGTTGTTTCTTGTATGCAAATTGATCGTTCAACATTAAATTCAGCGCATAGTAGATCGCATATTTGATTCAGGGTTTGTGCTGTTTGCAGAGCTTGCCATATGGCAGAACCGGTTTCATTTAATACAAGGTAATCGCATGTTTTGCTTTGAAAGAGTGTTATTTGATCATCCAATTCACTAAATACAACGGCGGGATGCTGCTTGAATCGTTTTGTGCTTGGGCTTTGATGTTGTTGAATGTCCATATTAAAAAGCTTAATAGATTGGAGGAGGAGTTGCGTTTCAAGAAGGCTCTGAAATTGTAATTCCTCGGTTTGAGGATCCACTCCAACCTTTGCTATTTATTGTAGTGAATATTTAGGATATAGCAGGTTAAATAAATACAGCTTTTTCTAACGTTATTTAATGCCCCGCTCACCACGCTGCCTGCCTCAGGGGTATTCGTTTCACATCACGCTTAGGTGCAACAGCCGTCAGTTTCTGATTGCCAAAGGATTGCGGCGGGATGTGTTGCTCTCAGTGCTCGCCAAGGCGCAAGCCAAGGTGCCGCACAGGATGTATGCGCTGTGTCTGATGGCAAACCACCTACATCTGTTGATAAGACCAGATGATGCCTCTCAACTCCCCCGTTTGATGCACTGGGTGGGTTGGTATTCAGCAATGGCACTCA
>NZ_CEXBMR010000077.1:0-3835 GCF_982614295.1 Synechococcus sp. | reverse complement strand
TTAATCCTCAGGGAACAGGAAATCGGCGAGTTCTTCAGCATCAACCTCGTAGGCGCGAGCCAAGGTGGTTTCCACTGCGGTAGTTACTTCTGATGGCAAGAAACGCAAGGCATTCATTGCATCCTCTGCGATTTCTTCGTTATTGAGCTTTTCCCCTTCGGGATTCAGTTTTTCATCGTTGAGTACAGCTAATACCCAGCTTTGGTACGCATATACCAAATCGGAAAACTCTAGATCTGGATCGTTTAGATCAAGGGCCATGGTTGCAGAGCTCGGCTCATCTAGTTTGCCTGCAAAAGGCCCAATCGCAGGCCTTCCATCACCGCCTGCATGCGTCCGCTCACATCCAGTTTTTCGTAGAGCTGTTTTTCGTAGCCCTTAGCTGTGTTTTCAGTTATCCCTAATCGCTTTGCCACTTGCTTTGTGCTGGCACCTAGGCAAAGTTCCTGCAACACCTCCAGCTGCCTCGGCGAAAGCTTTTTAGTGGCCGCAGCATTGCTATTGAGAAGGCCTTGATCGATGTAGTGGGACCCAATCGCGATGCTTTTAAGTGCTTGCAGGATGGTGCCTTGGCCAATTCGTTCTGCTTTGCAAATTGCATCTACCCCTGTTTTTAATGCCGCCTGCAGTTGGAAACTGGCTGGTTTAGTTACCACCAAAAGAGTTTGCAATTTTGGTTGGATAGCTTTGCAGCGCTCGATTAGTTGGATGCCATTGCCCGGCAGCAACTGGTCGTGGCAGATCAGCAGTTGCGGCTGATGGCGCTGCACTAAAGCAAATGCCTCGTTTTCGGCGCTGCAAAGCCCTTTGATTAGAACTAGTTTGCCAGCATTAAAGCTGTGGCTAAGCAATTGGTTTAAATCACCAAGGCATAACACCACCGTTTGACCCGATAGTTGCTTGAGGATCAAGCTGTGGCGCTCCTGCAGCTGAGCTAGCTGGGGTGTGTAGTCCAGCGGTGAAAAAGCGCCTCTTACTTTTTTGAATCGCTAAGTTTAAGAATTGGTTAAAGAGTTGTCGGATTGTTACTTGGTTTGGCGTTTTGAGAGCATGGCCTAAAGCCGATGAACCTTTGTGCCCGAGGCCCTTGCTAAAACTTACGACCCGTTAGGCACAGAAACCCGTTGGCAACGTGCCTGGGAGACCCAAGGGGCCTTTCATGCTGAGCCCAATGCAGCAGGTGAACCATTCGCTTTGGTGATCCCCCCACCAAATGTGACCGGTAGCCTGCATATGGGCCATGCCTTTAATACGGCCCTAATAGACACGATTATTCGATTTCAACGCTTGCGCGGTAAAAATGTGCTCTGCCTGCCAGGCACAGACCACGCTTCGATCGCAGTACAAACAATCCTTGAAAAGCAATTAAAGGCAGAAGGCACAACTAAAGAGCTGATTGGCCGTGAAGCATTTTTGGAGCGGGCTTGGGCCTGGAAAGCAGAAAGTGGCGGCACGATCGTTTCTCAATTGCGCAGGCTTGGCTATTCAGTGGATTGGCAGCGGCAACGCTTCACCCTGGATGCCGGTTGCAGCGCGGCGGTGGTGGAGGCCTTCATTCGTTTGCATGATCAGGGCTTGATTTATCGCGGCGAATACCTGGTGAATTGGTGCCCAGCTTCCGGTTCTGCAGTAAGCGATCTGGAGGTGGAAATGAAAGAGGTAGATGGCTTCCTATGGCATTTCCGTTATCCATTAAGCAGTGGTAGTGGTTTCCTCGAGGTGGCCACCACCCGGCCTGAAACGCTCTTGGGTGATACGGGTGTGGCGGTGAATCCCGATGATTCCCGTTATGCCGCCCTAGTTGGTAAAACCCTCACGCTGCCCTTGGTGGGCCGGGAAATCCCAATCGTTGCTGATGAACATGTAGATCCGGCGTTTGGTACCGGTTGCGTGAAGGTAACCCCCGCCCACGACCCCAACGACTTCGCCATCGGTAAACGCCATGGCCTGCCATTGATCACGGTGATTGCAAAAGACGGCACCATGAATGAGGCCGCCGCTGAATTTGCAGGCTTAGATCGCTTTGTCGCCCGCAAGGCGGTGGTAGCAGAGATGGAGGCACTGGGCTTTTTGGTTAAAACCGAGCCGTATGTGCACAACGTTCCCTATTCAGATCGGGGCAAGGTGCCGGTGGAGCCGCTGCTTTCCACCCAGTGGTTTATTCGCACCGAACCTTTAGCGGCTAATTGCCGTGAAGCATTTGAAAAAGTTGAACCCCGATTTGTGCCAGAGCGTTGGAGCAAGGTTTATCTGGATTGGTTAACTAATATCCGCGATTGGTGTATCAGCCGCCAGTTGTGGTGGGGGCATCGCATTCCCGCTTGGTTTGTTATTAGTGAAACCGCAGGAGAAATAACAAGTAATACCCCATATGTGGTGGCCAGCGATCATGCGGAAGCTTTGCAAAAAGCAGAGCTCCAATTTGGAGTTGGTGTGGCCCTTGAGCAGGATCCAGATGTGCTGGATACTTGGTTTTCTAGTGGTTTATGGCCTTTTTCTACTCTGGGCTGGCCCGATAGTGCGGCCGCTGATCTCAAGCGTTGGTATCCCACCAGCTTGCTTGTAACCGGATTCGACATCATCTTTTTCTGGGTGGCAAGGATGACGATGCTGGCCGGTGCATTTACCGGCCAAATGCCTTTTAAAGATGTTTATATCCATGGCCTAGTGCGGGATGAACAAAACCGCAAGATGAGTAAATCAGCTGGAAATGGCATCGATCCATTGCTACTGATTGAGCGCTATGGCGCCGATGCGGTGCGTTTTGCTTTGGTGCGAGAGGTGGCGGGTGCCGGCCAAGATATCCGGCTTGATTACAACCGCAAAACCGATAGTTCAGCCACCGTAGAAGCAGCGCGTAATTTTGCAAACAAGCTGTGGAACGCCACCCGATTTGCGTTGATGAATCTGGATGGTGAAACGCCGCAAAGCCTTGGCAATCCCGATCCGGAAATGTTGCAACAGGCTGATCGTTGGATCCTTTCACGCTTAGCCCGGGTAAACAAGGAAAGCGCTGAAAAGTATGAAACCTATGGGCTTGGGGAAGCAGCAAAGGTGCTCTATGAATTTGCTTGGAACGAGGTATGTGATTGGAGTATTGAATTACTAAAACGCCGCCTACAAGATCCAGCCCAGCAGCGCACTGCCCGCCAAGTGTTGGCAAAGGTATTAACTGAATTATTTGTTATGTTGCATCCATTAATGCCCCATCTCACAGAGGAATTGTGGCATGGATTAACTGGATTTCCAGAGCAAAAACTACTGGCTTTGGAGCCATGGCCAGCGCTTGATCTGCAGGCGATAGATCTTGAATTGGAAGATAATTTTGCTGAAATGATCGAATTAGTAAGAGTAGCTCGCAACCTAAGGGCCACAGGCGGAATGAAACCAGCTCAGAAAGTATCAAGGCTAGTAATAACTAGTGCTCGGCCTGAGTTGCTAAAAGTGCTTAAATTAGCAATACCAGATTTAGCTGTATTAATAAAAGCAGAATTGGTGGAAATAAGCATTGAAATGCCTGAAATGCCTCGTTCGTTAATGGGTATTAGTGGTACATCTCAGGTGCAGTTGCAATTGCCGGAGCAAGATCTTGATGCTTTACGCAGCCGCTTGGAGAAAGATTTAGCAAAAGCAGAAAAAGATATCGCCGGTTTAGCCAGCCGCCTTGCGAATCCAAATTTTGCTGATAAGGCACCAGCAGATGTGGTGCTTGAGTGCCGTGCCAACCTTATGGAGGCAGAAGCGCAGGCTGATCTGGCGCGCAAACGTTTAGGGGATTTGGATTAATGGCCTTTAGGATGTACACATACATCCAAAAAGCTTTTCGCGCTATCAA
>NZ_CEXBMR010000076.1:0-4318 GCF_982614295.1 Synechococcus sp. | reverse complement strand
CCTCAAGAATGTGTTGGGGCTTTTCATCCGGCAGGGGCACACCATATTCAAGATAAGAAACCCGCACCTTGGGGCTTGGCGGTTTACGGCGGATCTGCATAACTCAACCTGCCACTGCCAAAGCTGCCTGTTTATAGGCAACTTCTACCACTTCACTAAGGGTGGGATGGGTATGAACTTCATTAGCTAGTTGTTTTACGCTCTGGCGCCTAGCTACTGCATTTGCAACCTCCTGAATTAAATCAGCGGCATGGAGGCCATAGATATGGGCACCGAGCACTTCACCTGTGCCCTTATTAAACAGCAACTTCATTATTCCATCACTTTCTAATTCCGCTAATGCTTTGGAATTAGCCTTGAAATAACTGCGCACCGTGCCTAATTCAAAGCCCTGCTCAACTGCTAATGCTTTAGCCTCAACTTCACTTAAACCAACGGAACTTATCTCCGGATGGGTGAAGGTAGCAGCTGGAATTGAGCGGTAATCAATCTGGCGATGATGGCCCAAGATATTATCCACTGCAACAGCCCCCTGGGCTGCAGCCGTGTGGGCAAGCATCATCTTTCCTGTTACATCACCAACAGCCCAAAGATGGGGTACGGGCTCACCATTCGCCAGCACCCGCATCTGATCATCAACGGGTATAAAACCACGGTTGGTTTCCACACCAACGGCAGCAAGATTTAGATCTTTACTAGTTGGCACGCGGCCGGTTGCCACCAGCACCGCATCAACTTCCAACACCTCAACCAATTCTTTACTAGTGGCATCAATTAATTCAATCCGCACCGGATTGCCGGGGGTAACTTTGCTAGCAAAAACACCAACCTTTGTTTCAATGTCGCGGCCATCAATAAGTTTGCGAGCGGCTAATTTGGCAATATCTGGATCAAAAGTTGGCATTACCCGATCGAGGGCCTCGATCATCGTTACTTCACAGCCAAGAGCTGTATAAACATCAGCAAATTCAAGGCCTATATATCCACTGCCAATGATTGCAAGCCAAGGGGGCAAACTTTCTAATTTAATTGCATCATCACTTGTAAAAACTGTTACTCCATCAATTGTGATACCAGGAGGCACAAAAGGATCTGAACCACTGGCAAGCACCACATCTTTGGCGCTAAGTACGCGTTCAATGCCATCCGATTGCCGCAAAGCCACCCTCTGGCTTGCCTGCATTCGCCCTTGCCCCCTAATAATTGTTACCCCTGCCCGCTCCAAACTTTTTGTGAGATTTTCGCGGATATTTGCTACTAATTGATTGGCATGGTTTGCAATAGCCTCTCGATCAAAACTATGGCCGCCAGTTTTGATCCCAAATTGCGCCAAGTGAGCTTGATCAGTTAGCTCCCGCACCTTGCCACTGGCTGCAAGCAAAGCCTTTGAGGGCACGCAACCGCGATTAACGCAGGTGCCTCCCATATCAGCCCTTTCAATAATTGCCGTGCGCAAACCATGGTCGGCCCCATGTTTTGCAGCATCAAAGCCTCCGTAACCGGCACCAATCACGATCAAGTCGTAATCGAATTTGTTGTTTGATCCCTCTGCAGCAGTCAAGGGCCAATCTCAGCTGTTAAAGATTCTCCCCTGCCATGGAGCGCCCTGTGGGTTTGGCGGTTGCGTTCCATCAACATCAAACCTGCTGCCACTGCCACATTGAGGGATTCCACCTCTTGGCCATGGGGCACCGTTACCAATTGCGCTTCATCTATCAACTCTGCCGCTAAGCCAGCCCCTTCATTGCCAAGCAGCAAGACACTTGGTAATTGCCAATCCACCTCCCAATAAGGCCTGCCTCCCCGCTGCACCGCTGCCAAAACTTGGAGGCCGGATTGTTTGGCAATAGTTATGCCGGCAACCAAGCTGGGCCAGCGCTTTAGTTGTAGTTGCAAAACTGCCCCAGCCGAAGCCCGCAACACTTTTGGCTGCCAAGGATCTGCTCCGCCGCCAAGCCACACCTGATCAACACCTGCCGCAAGCGAAGTGCGCAATAAGGTGCCGAGATTGCCCGGATCTTGCACCCGATCCAAGGCCAGCAGCAGCGGTTTAGCAGCTAGATCAAGCTGGGGCAGTGAAGTTAGATCACTTGGCATAGCCAAAAGTGATACAACACCATCTGGATTTTCAGTGCTAGCCATTGCACACAACACCTCTGGGCTAACGATTTGCCGAGGCGTTAATTGCATTAAATATTGATGGCGTTGGGCCCAAATATCGGTGGAACAGATCAATTGTGGTTCTAACCGCAACCGCTCACATTCCTGAAGCAGATGAGTGCCCTCTAGCAAGATCAAATTTTGCTCTTTGCGCCCCTTTGTCTGGTGTAGCGATCGCAATTTCGCCACCAAAGGATTGCGTCTACTTGTAATTATTTCGGAGCCCAGGGTTAAATCTCCTCAAAACGGCGCATATGCAGTTCTTTTTTAAGTTGTAAACCATCGCTGGAAAGTTCGAGCCCCTTCACTGAAGCAACTGAACCTTTGATCCCTTCTGCCCTTAAATTTTCAACTAGTTTTTTAATTACCTCCTCTTCCACCTTGGCTTCTTCCATGCCATCGGGGGTGAGTTTTTCTAAAAAACGGCCAACTTTTGAAGCAACCAAATCCGATGCATTGCTGATTTTGAGAACGATCACATCATCTGTGGCATACCGCTTAATAATGTCAAAAAAAAACAGATTTGACGAGCAACTTACGAAAGAAATCGCATTTTAATTCGTTTATTAATGCGGATGGGGAGACTTGAACTCCCACGACATTACTGCCACTAGTACCTGAAACTAGCGCGTCTACCAATTCCGCCACATCCGCTGACGTCGCCGTAAAACGGCCATTTCAAACCCTAACCCACAACACCCCTCTTCCCTCGCGAACCCATCGTTAATGGTAAAGACAGTTCCAAGGGCGGCCTTCTAGACTGTCTTAGGCTTAATTGTCAATATACGAAGCGCAGACGGTAGCCTTCCATGACAGTAACCCTCACACCGTCTCAACAGCTTTTAACCCCCCAATTGGAAATTCGTGGGGGTGCCCAGCTGCAAGGGGAAGTGAGGGTGAGTGGCGCAAAAAATTCAGCCCTAGTGCTAATGACCGCCAGCTTGCTCAGCGCAGATAGCCTGCGGTTGCGCAATATGCCGGCGCTTTCAGACATTGGCGGCATGGGCGACATCCTTGCGGCAATTGGTGTTCGGATTAATCGCGGCAGCGATTGGGTGGAATTGCAGGCAGATCAATTAAGCCAGGTATCTCCCCCCTACGAATTAGTTAATAGTTTGCGGGCCAGCTTTTTTTGCATTGGCCCCCTGCTAGCCCGCCTCGGGGTTGCCAGGGTGCCCCTACCAGGAGGTTGCAAGATCGGCGCCCGCCCGGTGGTGGAGCACGTAAAAGGATTAAAGGCACTTGGAGCTCAAGTAACTATTGAGCACGGGGTTGTGTCGGCGGTAGTGCCAGGCCGCGGCCATCGCCTCACCGGTGGACGCATCCACCTCGATTGCCCCAGCGTTGGTGCCACAGAAACCTTGATGATGGCTGCCGCTTTGGCGGATGGTGAAACGGTGATTGAGAATGCCGCTCAAGAACCGGAAGTAATTGATCTCGCAGGGCTAATCATCGCCATGGGGGGCCGGGTGCGTGGTGCTGGCACCCCCACGATCACAATTGTGGGGATGGAAAAGCTGCATGGGGCTGATTACATGGTTATTCCCGATCGGATTGAAGCGGGAACCCTTTTATTGGCAGGAGCTATCACCCGTTCCTGTATCCGGGTAACACCTGTTATTCCAGAACATTTAGGGGCTGTAATTAGTAAACTTGAAGAGTGCGGATGCAAACTCAGCAACGATGGCATCGGCATAACTATTAAGGCTGATCAAGTTAATTCGGTTGATTTACGCACTCAACCTTTTCCAGGTTTTCCAACTGATTTACAGGCCCCTTTCATGAGCCTGCTCGCTACAGCCAATGGCACCAGCGTGATAACTGAAGCAATTTTTGAAAATCGCTTGCAACATATCGGCGAATTGCAGCGCATGGGTGCAGCGATTCGCACCCAAGGAAATACAGCTTTTGTTGAAGGGGTGGCTCGGCTCAGCGGCGCACCCGTAACCGGCAGTGATCTAAGGGCAGCTGCAGCAATGGTGCTGGCGGGTCTTGCTGCCGATGGCGTTACTGCGGTGCAAGGTTTACAACACCTTGATCGTGGCTACGACAATCTTGAAGGCAAGCTAAATGCATTAGGTGCTTCGATAAAACGCACCTACACTTGATGGGGGCAGTCGGACTCGAACCGACAAAGCCGAAGCCGGCGCATTTTGAG
>NZ_CEXBMR010000075.1:0-4408 GCF_982614295.1 Synechococcus sp. | reverse complement strand
TGCTCATCGAACCATTTCAGCTCCGCATTAACGCCATTATTGCCGAGGGAAGATACATTTTTAAAATTAAGATATGTTGTGGCATATTCTAAAATTATCAACGATTGAGGCAGTTTAGCTATCCAGCGATGGTGTTTATTTTGATAATTTATCTCTATCCCAGTGCAACTGCTCGCAGTTTCCAGTCCGGATGGATCATCTATTAATTCTTCTTTGCTAAGCCCATCATCCTTACAGGTATTAGTATAAAAATAAATACTCCCCTTAGTAATAGGCGCCTTAAAAATACTCAGACAATCAATGTCAGCAAATAAATTCTTGTATTGTTGAATCATATTAGAACTATTAAGGCCCTCAGAATAATCCATTTTAGGTCGTGTAATCGGCGTTAATACTTACATATTCAGCCGACAAATCACAACCCCAACCGCGGCCAGCACCAGAGCCGGATCCCACAACTAAATGAATATCAACTTGATCGGTTTCTAGATATATGCCAGTTTCTTTTTCTTGAAGATATAAGCCTACAGCTGCGCGATCAAAATCAAGTGGTTGTCCATTATCTAGCAACTTATGAGGGCCAATCCATAACTGCACAGCATCGGGATTAAATGGCACTCCGGCTCGTCCTGCTGCTGCAACAATCCTGCCCCAATTTGGATCACGGCCGTGGATAGCAGTTTTTACTAATGATGAACCGCAAACGGTGCGGGCGATCTGGCGGGCTTGGTTGTTAGTTGCAGTGCCTTCTACCACAACTTCAATCACACAAGTAGCCCCTTCTCCATCACGGGTGATAGCCCGCGCTAGATATTCACATAATTTACTTAGGCCCGCTTCTAAATCAGGCCAATACCGCTCAGCCAGTTGGGGGCCAGCAGAAAAGGCTAATAAACAATCATTTGTGCTCACATCACCATCAACTGTGATCGCATTAAATGATTCATCAACCACCCGGTGCAGCATCGCCTGCCATTCTGCAGGAGGCAATCCAGCATCGCAACTAACAAAAGCTAGCATTGTTGCCATATCTGGGTGGATCATGCCAGAGCCTTTTGCCATACCGCCAAGACGCACTATTTGATCGCCTAGCTGCGCCTCAATTGCGATGGTTTTATCAACTAAATCTGTAGTAAGTATTGCTGCTGCAGCTGCAATTGCTGCTGCGGGGCTAGCAGCTAGCGAATCAACTAATGGATTAATACCCGCCAGTAGCAAATCCATCGGAATCGGTACGCCAATCACACCGGTAGAACAAATCAAAACCTCTTCTTCTATGAGCCCCAACTGATCTGCAAGCGCTTTGGTAGCCCGCAAGCTATCGATCAAACCGAGATCACCAGTGCAGGCATTGGCCTGGCCTGAATTTATCAATACTGCCCGCGCACTGCCCTGGTTTTGCTGCAACCTTTGGGCGCATAAATCAACGCAACCCGCTCGCATCTGATTCGTGGTGAAGGTGCCAGCGCAGGCTGCCCCAGCTGGAGCGAGTAATAGGGCTAAATCTGGGTTACCACTTAGCTTTAAACCAGCTGTGATGCCAGCGGCTTGAAAACCCTTAGGAGCTGTGATGCCACCGCTAATTTGTTGCCATTGATGGTTCATTGGCAGGAAACTTGAACTTGAATCAGTTTGCTCTAGCGATACAGCCACAACGCCGTATTGGCCTCACCGGTGGCATTGCAAGCGGAAAAAGCAGCGCCGGTAAATTGCTACAGGAAAAACATAGGCTTGCCGTTTTAGATGCTGATCGCTACGCCCGAGAAGCCTTAGCCCCTGGCACTACAGCTAGCCAAGCGGTGCTGAACCGCTATGGGAAAAGGGTATTTTGCGGCGATAATCTAGATCGCAAAGCCCTCGGAGAAATCGTATTTAACAACCAGAACGAACGCCTCTGGCTTGAGCAACTGGTGCATCCGGTTGTGAAGCAAATGATGGATCAAGAAATAATTAAATTAGCAGACACTAAAACAATAGTTTTAATGATTCCCCTGTTGTTTGAAACCGGCCTTGAATCGCTTTGCACAGAAATCTGGCTGGTAGATTGTGATGAGAAACAGCAAATAGAGCGCCTAATTACAAGAGACAACTGCACAAATCAACAAGCATTAGCCCGGATCAATGCCCAATGGCCCCTCGCCCGTAAGCGTTTATTAGCGGATCGAATAATCAACAACCGCAATGGCAGTGGTGAACTTGAAATTGAAGTGGCTGTGGCTTTAAATCAATTAACCCTTAAGCATTTCCAATAAGATTTGATTTGCTAATTTTGGATCAGCGCGGCCGCCAGTTTGTTTCATCATTAAGCCCACAAAGAAGCCCTGTAATTTATTTTTCCCTCCACGAAAAGCTTCTACTTCAGCGGGATGAGCCTCTAGCAATTCAGCCACAATTGTTTTAATTGCAGCTGGATCACTGATCATTCCTAATCCTTTCGCCGCCACAATCGCCTTAGCCGATCCTCCTTCCGCTAACAATTGAGGCAAGATTTCTTTAGCAATTTTACCGCTTATCTCAGCTGCTTCTATCAAGCCAACCAATTCCGCTAATTGTTGAGGCCGTAAAGGTAGATCAACATATGAAAGCCGATTTGCATTTACATGGGCAGCAATATCACCGGTAATCCAATTTGATAATGCCTTGGCATCAGCGCCAGCTGCCACTGCTGCTTCAAAATATTCCGCCATTTGGCGTTCATCAGTTAAAACGCGGGCATCGTAGATCGATAGGCCAAATTGGTCAGCGTAGCGGTGGCGTTTAGCTGCAGGCAGTTCTGGCAGTTCGCTAAGCCAAGCTTGCTTTTGACTTTCGCTAACTTCAATTGGGCCAAGATCTGGCTCAGGGAAAAAACGATAATCAGCAGCACCTTCTTTGCTACGCATACTTTTAGTTAATTGCTTACTTTCATCCCATAAACGAGTTTCCTGCACTACCCGTTCGCCACTTTCATAGGCCTTGATCTGGCGTTTTATTTCAAAATCAATCGCCTTTTGGATTGCAGAAAATGAATTCATATTTTTTATTTCCACCTTTGTGCCAAAGGGGGCATCGGGGCCTCGCCTTACGGAGATATTTACGTCACAACGCAGTGAACCCTCCTGCATGTTGCCATCACTAACACCTAAATAACGCATGATTCGGCGTATTTCAGATGCATATTCAGCCGCTTCACGGCCGGTGCGTAAATCTGGCTTACTAACAATTTCAGCGAGGGCAACCCCAGCCCGGTTGTAATCCACTAAGGAATGGGTACTACCAGCTAAACGATCACTGCCTGCATGCACGAGTTTACCCGCATCTTCTTCCATATGAAGGCGTTCAATTCCAATGCGTTTTAGATAGGTTTCTTTTCCTTTTTCCGCAACTTCAACTTCAATCCAACCATCTTCTGCAATCGGTTGATCGAATTGAGAGATCTGATAATTTTTTGGTAAATCTGGATAAAAGTATTGCTTGCGATCGAATTTACTATGGGCCGCAATATTTAAATTCAAGGCTAATGATGCCTTTACCGCATATTCAAGTACTTTTTTATTTAACACCGGTAGGGTGCCAGGCAAACCGCAAACCACCGGATCTATGTGGGTGTTAGGAGCATCTCCAAAGGCAGTGGAGGCACTACTAAAGATTTTGCTTGAAGTTCCCAGCTGCACATGGGTTTCTAAGCCGATTACCGCTTCCCAATTGGCTTCTGCCATTGCTCTTCTCCAGCCTTGAATGGTACTTATCCTATGAAGTCGGCTGCTATGGATCTCTCTAAGCCGGTTTTGATCCTTGGTGGTGGCCTAATCGGGCTTGCCATTGCCCATGGCCTCGGCCGCCATGGCCTTGCCGTAACCGTGTTGAGCCGACGCCGCAATGAAGCGGCAGGCTTTGTGGCGGCCGGCATGCTGGCCCCCCATGCTGAGGGCCTTAGCGGTGATCAACTGCTGCTGGGGCAGGCAAGTTTGGCGGCTTATCCCGCCTGGGTGGCCCAGGTGGAAGCGGATAGCGGGCTCAACTGCAATCTCAAGCCTTGCGGCATTGTTGTGCCTTTTAAAACTGCTGCGGAGCGGGATGCGTATCCCACCGCTGCTATGGGTAAAAGCCTTGATCGAGCTGGCCTGGAGCAGGAAATAAAAGGGATTGGCCCCCAATGGCAGACGGGTTTGCTTTTTAAGCAGGATGGTCAAATCGATAATCGCCGCCGCTTGATGCGGGCTTTAGAGAGGGCTTGCACAAACCTTGGCGTGCAATTTCAAGAGGGGGCAGAGGTGCAAAAGCTGCAGCGTCATCAAAACGGATGTCTAGAAGCTGTAGAGCTGATTAGCGCAGAAGGTGAACCGCAGCGGCTGTTTTGTAGCCATGCCGTTCTCGCCTGTGGCGCTTGGAGTGGCGAGTTGTTACCAAAGCTGCCTGTTTTTCCGGT
>NZ_CEXBMR010000074.1:0-4573 GCF_982614295.1 Synechococcus sp. | reverse complement strand
TGCCGAAGCCCACAAGCACACTGAGGAGCAAACTCAGCCAAGAACCACGGCCAACACCACCCCATGGCCATTGCCCAAGACGTAAACCGGGCAGACGGCATAACAAATTAATAGGTCTTAACAAAATCTAAACTGCACAATTAGAGTTACAATAACCACAGGGAATCTTATTAATCAAATCGAGCGTGCTGATCTCCTCAACCAACATTTCCACCAACAGGGGAACACTGGCAGCAGTTGCACTTGCTCAATGCTCACCATCGGCTCGATTACCACTGAAACCTTTAGCTCTGCCCTGCTGGGGCTGGAAGATCTAAGCCTGCGGGTAACAGCAGCAGCCCTGCACGTTGCTGCTAATCCTGAAAAGCGCCCACGTCTGCGATCAATGCTGGCCGATTTATCAGAGGTAATGGAGTGCTGCGAGGATGATTTTGGGCTGTATCAACAATAGAAAACCGCTTGGACTGACCCGTACTAAGTGGCCTTGCTGCGCCTGCTTAGAAGAGCACAAAAGCCAGGGGTACCAGCAAGGCCAGACTGACTAGTGCGACGAGCTGGAATTTCCAATCAATGCTGTCGATGTGCTGCTGAGCGAGCAGTTCGCCACCCTCTGTTGCATTGTTATAATACACACTTCCCCAGCAGAAGAGCAAGAAAGAAAGGATCGAAATAAGATAGGCATAAATATAAAATAAATCAAGAAACGTTATGTAGGAAAGCGGTGGGAGGTCTGCTCTGTAGCTCTGTTGCAGGAAAATCTGAGTTAATAGAGCTGTAGTGGGTATGGCAAGCCGTACATCGCCAAGAGAGCCAGGCAGACTTGGCGATGCGAGCACGATACCGATAATGACAAGTAATGGTAAAACATATTCTCCGAAGGCAGAGAAGAAGTTTGTTTTGTAGACTATTCCGTAATCGATTGACGAAAAAGCAGAGGGTTTGCCAATGCCGAAGTTAGTGTTATATTGGTGCAAGAAAGTCTTCACCGAACTGCCTACCATATCGTATCCGTTAATGTCAGCATACTGTCCAATCAGGGTATTGGTTATATTGTATTCAGGCATTAGCGTAACGCAAGGTGTACCTCCTTCGTAGCAGGACAGATCATCCGGCCTGGTTTCCATAACGAGATGCAGGTTCATGCCGTAGAAGGGAAAACCTGCCAGGTTGAGATCATTAACAAAGAATTGAGCGGAAAAGCGAAACAATTGATAGAGGCGGCCATCATCGAGCTTCACAGGTTCTGTCGTCTCTGGCTCCAAAAGATTATCGACCGATACGATTTCGTTGGTGAACTCGAGAACCTGATTAAGCGGAACCTTGTCGGCCTCAATAATTTTCTGAATTTCAGGACGCCATTTAATCCAATACCAACCTTCTGCCCAGAATGTCTTGGTATTTAGATCTAAATTATAGATGTTTTCGATGTGCATTCCGCTATCGATGGTTCGCTGTATGTCACCAGTAACAATTGGCATTCGATGATCAAAATCCATGCCTTTGGTGTCGACATTGCTGGTATGCCGATTGTTGAAGGCAATCTCATTTTGCGCCGAACTAGCCTGAAACAAACCAATGGCGGCCAGCACAACTGCCATCATGATCCAGATCTTCAAGCGGGACGCCGCGTTGGCGAGGGCAAAGCCAGTCGATTGTTTTTTTGGCACAGAACCCTGGACGCTGCGTAGACCCGTAAAATAACAACAAGACCATGCTTAAAGTAAAGATCCGTAACAATCTCTTTTTCAAAGAATGAACAGAACTGCCAACCTCACAAAGCCACTCCCATAGCCACCACGACCTACCAGCACCTCCCCCAATCCTTCTTCTGCCGCCCCGCCGAGCAGGTTGCCCCCGAGTCCATCTGCTGCCTGCCACGGCTACCGCCGTTGTTTCCCCAGTACAAGTTTTGAAATCAGGCGCATTTCTAATTCCAAAGGAAGCTTTGCTTTGCCAACCCGCTTGCATAAAGCTACAAAAACCTTATTTGTAGTTTTATCTAAAAACGTTAAATGACGTTAAATCAAAATATTTATCTTGCCGTAATGTAGTACAGGGGAATACCATATTTTGAAAAATTTCTCAGCAGATCAAAGCCCCTTATCAATTAATTAGATTCCTTAAATTGTGGTGGGGGGAGTGATTTATGTAGCGCTACTTAGCTCTGAGTAGTTGCTGTAAGCCTCTGTAAGGCTTGTGTTATTGATTTGCCTGCTAATCGCATCGAGGACCCAAATTATTCGTTCAGATTTGAGTTAATTGAGCTCTACGGTGCAGATACTTACGAATGAGAGGAACGTTCCAGGTAATTGTTGCGTTTGAGGACGGAGCCATTGCGTAATGGCGCCACCCCGCCAGCACTGGTCAGGGGCCGAAGACGTCTTCTCCGCCATCTTCCAGATGGAGGCGGAGGTGACCAGCTCCCTGCAACAGCTCTATGCCATGGCGGAGCGGGCCGGTGATGTGCGCACCACCGTGTTCCTCGATCCGATCGTGCAAGGGCAGATCGAATCCGAACACGAGGCCGCCCACCTGCTGGGACGGATCCGCTTCGCCCAGGCCAACCCCGCCGCCATGCTGGTGATCGATGGGGAGCTGAGCGAAGGCAAGCATGCCCCTGAATCGCTCGCCTGAGCCGAGCTCAGCAGGGCAGGGGCCGGCGGGTCAGTTCTTCGAGAAACGCCACGGCAAGACTGTCCCGCAGCCCAACGCTGCTGCGCAGCTGGTAGGCGCAGGGCCGCAGCTCCTTGCGGCGGCCCTGCAGTTGCTGAAGTTCTCGCTTCAAACGCAGCAGCAGACGCTCCTCGCGGCAACGGCCCAGATCGGCCACCACCTGCGCACCACGGCAGCGCAACTGGTCCATCTCGTGGCAGAGGCTGGCCACCAAGTTGGCCGATGGCTGGGCGGTGAGATGGGGAGTGAGCTGGGGGGTGAGATGGGGGGGGAACGGTTGGTCATCGCAGGGCTCAGGCGACAGCCAGGGGAGCGGTTTCGATCAACTCCGGCGCCAGGCGCATGCCGGGTTCACCCACGGGAGCCTCGATCAATCGGGCCTGACGCAGGCGGGAAATCAAGCGGGTGGTTGTCACCCGAGTGGTGCCGATCAATTCGGCAATGCGCTCATGGGTGAGGCGGAAGGGCAGATCGCACCAGCTGCCGCAGCGGCGACCCAGCCGGCGCACCACCAGCCCCAAAAGGGCATGGAGGCGCTGCTCAGCGCTACCGAGATGGCGAATGCGCAGCAACTGCAGGGTCCATTCGTTGACGGCATCGAAGCCCTCGCCATGGCGGGGTTCGGCGTCGCTGCGGAAACTCAAAGGGGTGAGGGCCTCGACGCAGACGCCTTCACTGCAGAGCCGGTCTGTGCAGAGCTGGTCGCCTGCCTGCAGGAAGGCGAGGGTCATCCCCTCTGTCTCCTCACAGGGGCAGTAGACGCGGGCCACCCCATCGAGCACCTCGATGCAGCTGCCACTCGGCCGGCTGGCCGGATCCAGCAGCACGGTCTGACCTGCCGACATGCGCACGGCGGCAACGGGATCGTCGGGAAGGAAGGGAAAACTCATGGCCGAGGGGAGGAGGCTTATTGCGAATGACTCGCAACTTAAACAAGCGCCCGCCCCTTTTGCAAGCGATTCTCAATAACAACTGTCAATTGCAACCAGGCTTGGCGCCACCGAGCAAGTTGTTGGGGGTAAAGACCTCTTTCTCTGCAATAGGCAACTAGATCAGCACCGTTAAGGCCAGCGGCTTGTATTACAGCAGCCAACTTATCGCTTGCATCCCATTCTTCTGCAGAGCTACTGCTGGCAGGCACTAATTCCCCTTCTCGTTTCCATAGGTGCCTCCAGCTATAAAGCGTTTGACGGCTAATACCTGTAGCCCTTGAAATTTCAGTAACTGTTTCCCTGCTGGGCGGACTCATCCGTTTGCGAATTTCACCACGAAATTTGGCGTCGTAAATCGGTCTCATTGTTCATCGGTTGCACCCCCTGGTGGTTTCTTTGATACGAGCGGACTTCTTTGCTGATACAGGGGGGTACCCCCAGTTGTTCGTTGACTAGTTCAAACTCAAGATTCAGCCCGCGCTCGCGCAGACGGCGCAGGAAGGCGGTCCAGAACGCCTCGTCCTCGCTGTCGCCCACCTCGATCCCCAGCACCTCCCGCTGGCCATTGGCGGTGATGCCGACGGCCACGATCACAGCCCTGGAGATCACCTGCTTCCGGGCCTGATCCCGGCCGTGATCGCAAAAAAAAATGCCTGGCATAATGTCAGGCATTGCAGTAAGAGGATCAGTAATTCCAACAGCAGATGCGATTAATTATTCATCTCAAGAAGTTTGTAAATACAAAGGACATATTGGCATTGAGAAGGATTTCCCAAAATAGTCTTAGTTATAAAAATTCAATCCTGACGGGGTGCTGCAACGGCTGCGGCGGCTGGTTGGGCATGGTCATAGCCAGTGGTGCGGATAGGTCAGCGCCCCCTTCACCCAGCGGCTGAAGGCCGCGGCCATCAGAACAAGCAGCAGCGAGCCGCTCAGCACAGGGGTGATTACAAACAGCGGTGTGGCCC
>NZ_CEXBMR010000073.1:0-4728 GCF_982614295.1 Synechococcus sp. | reverse complement strand
GCTGGAATCAAGTTGAGGCAGGGCTCCAGCTGGGCTGCCAGCTCGCTGGGGCAGGCACTGCAAAAAGGACTGTTTTGCAGCAATACCAAACGATCACCTGCCCCCAGTGGTGGTGTGCGGGCTTCACTAAGGGCTTGGGCAGCTTCTGCGCTATTGCTGCCATCAAGGCGACTTAGATTCAAGCTTTGCCAGGCAGGATCCACCACCTGGTTGATCAAGCTTTGGATTGCCCGATCTTGGGCGGCTTGATCGTCTCCCCAGTAGAGATGGATTGGCATCAGTGCAGCATTTGGATCACCCGATCTTCATCGAAAGCATCACCCGAATCCAGGCTTGGTTAGGGCCCACCGGTTTAGAAGCCGCTGAACAGGAGGTGCTGGAAAGGCTGGTGCATAGCAGTGGCGATTTAAACCTCGCGCCATTACTGCGTTTTTCCCCCGGCGCCTGCGAGTTGGCAATGGCTGCATTGTCAGCAAAAGCTGTGATCCTCACAGACACTGCAATGGCAGCAGCGGCGGTGGCACCAATGGCAGCACGCACATTTGCAAATCCGGTTTGTTCGGTGCTGGATTGGGCTCCGGCCCAGGCCCCTGCTGGCGATACCCGCAGTGCTGCTGGCATTGAACTTGCCCTCAAGGCCCATCCAAAGGCATTGGTATTGATTGGCAGTGCCCCAACGGCCCTGATGCGTTTGCTGGAATTAAAGGCAGCACCCGCGCTGGTAATCGGTATGCCCGTTGGTTTTGTGGGGGTTAAAGAGAGCAAAAGTGCATTGGCCCGCAGTGGTTTGGCCCAAATCCGGCTCGAGGGCAGCCGCGGTGGTGCTGGTTTGGTGGCGGCAACAGTGAATGCCCTGTTGCGACGCGCCTGGTTGGATCAATGAAACTTGATGCAGCCGGTTTGCATTGGCGCCTTGATAGCAACCAAGTTTTTTTAAACCACGGCAGTTTTGGGGCAGTACCCCTTGAAGTGGAGCAGGAACGCCGCCGCTGGCTAGATCGGATTGAATTAGATCCAGTTGGTTTTTTAGTGGAGCAATTACCGGGGGCCTTAGGGAAGGCCCGCGGAGCCTTGGCCCGTTTTTTGGGCGCTGCACCAGCAGCAGCCGAAGGATTGGCCTTTGTGCCAAGCACCACCTACGGCCTGAATGAACTGATCAGCCAATGGCAGTTGCCAGAGGGCAGCAGGGTTCTACTTGGAATGGATGCCTATAACGCCACCGCAAATATTGTTGAATTTTGGGCAGAGCAGCGGGGCTGGCAGGTGCTTAGGGCCCAATGGCCCCTGCCGCTTAGTTGTTGTTCGGAATTGTTGGAGGCTTATCGCAAGGAGTTGGTTAAAGGGGTCGCCTTTTGCGTGTTTGATCACATCACCAGCCCAACGGCGATGTGGCAGCCGCTGGAGCAATTAATTCCATTGGCCTGCAGCCATGGCGCCCGGGTAATTGTGGATGGTGCCCACGGGCCTGGATCGGTGCCGATAAATCTCTCTGCCCTTGCTGCCCTTGGTATGGAGGCTTATGTGGGCAATTTGCATAAATGGCTTTGCTGCCCAAAAGGCAGTGCTTTTTTTTGGGTTGATGAGAGCTTGCGGCAGCAGTTGCGACCCCTGGTAATCAGCCATGGCGCTAATGCACCAGCTGGCAATGAAGGGCGGTTTCGCGTGGAACACGACTGGCTTGGCACCAATGATCCCAGTGCAGTGCTTTGTTTACCAAAAGTTTTGCAGCTGTTGAATTTAGAAGATCCAAAACAACAAGAACAGCTATTAAGTGAACGTCGAGTTGTTTTATTGAAGGCCCGTTTGGCATTAATGGAAGCGCTTGCAACAGACGTTCAAGTTTTATTACCTGATCAATTTGTTGCATCCATGGTGGCCATTGATCTTGGTGTATGCAATCCAGAATCCAGCTATAAATATTTTCGCGATGCTGGGATACAAATTCCGGTTATTCCTATCAAGCCCCATTGCAATCCGGAACGTAGCTTTTTAAGGCTTTCTTGGTTTAGCTACAACACCATTTCAGATCTTGATTATTTAATTGAAATCTGTAGGGGGCTTTCTTGCTATTAAGGCCGCTTAAGCCGTTGCAGTAGTTCAAGAATTTTCAGAGGTTTGTTTTGATTGCTGTAGGCCTCTGCTTCTTGAGGTTGGCTGTGACGTGAAGCTTCTGCAGTTGTGGTGCCAAGGCCGATCGGATCAACCCCTTTAAGTGAGCGTTTGAAGTGTTGCAGAACGTGGATCATTTCATGGGTTATTAACTGGCAGCGGGTGGAAGCGCCCATGGGCCTAGGGGAAATCAAGATGATGCCTGGGCGACCATGCATTGCCCTATAGCTGGCATCTTTACCCGGCAGTTCTGGATTGCCTTGAATAACTTGAATGCCAAGCCTTGAAGCTTCTTGCAACAAACGATCAGCTAATTGAGGCGCATTATTGCAATCGGTAACGCCATTGAGTTGTAAAAGTAACGCAGGGATGAGCAAGCTAAACATCACCGTTGGCGGTTGGGTTGAGGTTAAGGCGCTTGAAAAGCATCAGTGGTATTTCGCCCAGCTGGTATATCTGCACAAATTCCCAGCCTTCATCACCGAGGCGATCCATGAATTGATTGATTTGATCGCGGGGATTGCCCTGAGCTGAAGGGGAATAAATTTCAGGAAATTGCTGACGCAATGCCTCTGCGCTCAAAGCACCGCTTAATTTTTTACTCGCCCGCTCAGGATCTGGTGGTGCTTGGGCAACCATATGCACCACTTTGTATTGCCACCTACTTGGCTTAACTTGGGGGTGGCGTTTTATAAGCCTTGCCCGTAGCCTTTTTAGCAATGAGATCACATACTTGCCGCTATCATGGGAATTAATTTAGCGCCGAAGACCCCTAATTCACACTTGAAAGGAAGTTTTTCAAATTTTTCTTCTTTGCGACAACAATTAAAACTCTATTTCCGGCGTCTCTCACTGCTTGGTCAAGGTTTCATAGCTTGGATCTCTACCATTGAGCTAAAAATTTGGTTCAGGCGAAATAACAAAATTATTAAGGCGCCGCTTCTGAGCGTATGCCTGGAGGGGGATGATATCGTTTTTGATAAGAAACTTTTAGCTACGTTATATAGTTTAGCATATCAGGATATTTATTCTGTGGAGGTGTTGCTTTTCAGCCGATCCTCAGCAATTAATCTAAAAAAAGCTTTTGCAAGATTTGGAAATCTTCACATCCGCATATTTAATTTCAAACATTTTCAAACATCCAATAGTAGTTCGCATTCTTTATCCAGCTGTGCTCTTGGGGAATTCGTAATTTCGATAGCGCCAGGCGCTATTTTTTCGCCAAAGTTAACAATCTTTTTGGCGGAAAAATTGAATTCGTTTAGTAATGAGACGGCTTTTGAATTGGATGAAATATTTTTAGAAAAAGATGGCTTTATTTCTGATGTCTGGTTATCACGTAAGTACTGGAGTGCCGATGAAATAAGTTCTTCAATCTGTTGCGCAGGAAGATTGCTGAGGAGTAGCAAGCAAGGTTGCGCTTTTATTCCTCCCCCTAAACAAATTCTTGGTCTTCAGGGGTGCTGGATTCAGCTGCCCGATTCTGATGGCGAATTACCTGGGCAGTTTGTAAGCCAAATTAAATCTTCTTCTGATTCTGAGCAACAAGTTACGATTGTAATTCCAACAATTCGATCATGTGGCGTTGATGGTAAACCTTATGTTATGCAGCTGCTCAATGCATTAACTTTTCAGACAGGTGTGAGTATTGATGTTCTGCTTGTGGATGCTGAATTAGATTCAATAACATTCTACGCAAATATGATTTATGGCTCAATAAAAAGTTTAAGAGTTGTACCGTTTTTTGCAGATGGGGAAAAATTTAACTTTTCAGCTAAAGTAAATGCTGGAATTGCTGCCTCGTCTTCTGAATTTATTCTATTACTTAATGATGATCTGCGTCCACTTACCACCAACTCAATTGCTGCTTTGGTAAAGTTAGTTTCTGATTCTAAAGTTGGGGTGGCAGGGGCTCAACTATTATTTCCGAATGGGCAATTGCAGCATGCGGGTGTAATTACTGGGTTGGGCAGACCTCCTTTTCATCCACGCCATGGTATTGATATAAATAGTTATAGGTTAAAGCATTGGCTTGCTGGTTCGTATGAGGTTTCGGCAGTTATCGGAGCTGTGATGGCATTTAAACGTAGCAATTGGGAAAGAATAAAGGGCTTTGACGAGCGCCTAACGGTTGAATTTAATGACATTGATTTTTGCCTACGATTGCGCAACCTAGGATTAGTAAACGTATACACTGGAGCCGCAATATTTGAGCATCATGAAAAAGCCTCTCGAGGCTCCCGGGCTTATTTAGAAGTGATAAAAAGTGATAAAAAGCTTTTTTCTGAGCGTTGGCAGAAGAGGCTCCTATCAGACCCCAATATGTGTGATCCCAATATGCACCCATGGCTGCATGTTAGAGATGTTCATAAGTTGCTACCTGCATGGCGCACGTCGGCAGTTATTGAAATTTACTGCCGACGCTTGAAAATAAAAGCCAATACTCTATATAGGCGGCTAAATAAATAACAAATTCTTATTTTATAAGATGCGTTTTTTCAATTCCACTCAACACCTGCCGCGCCCTTTCAACTACCGCTGCAGGCACTCCAGCTAAACGGGCTGCCTCAATTCCATAGCTGCGGCTAGCGCCGCCGGGCACCACTTTATGGAGAAATT
>NZ_CEXBMR010000072.1:1228-4733 GCF_982614295.1 Synechococcus sp. | reverse complement strand
CTCACGGCCTGTCTGAAAAATATGGCCTCCATGGATGTCGCCGAGCGGCGCGCCTCTCAAGACGGCAAGATCATGCGCCGCTTTGAAGGGCAAACAATGGAGTTTCGCTGTTCCACAGCACCGGGTAAACATGGCGAAAAGATGGTATTGCGCATCCTAAACAGTGATTCAAAGATGCTCAATCTCGATATCCTGATCAACAATGAGCAAGTGCGCGAGGAATTTAGGGCAATCATCGAAGAACCTAATGGCATCGTGATTGTGGCCGGACCCACCGGCTCAGGAAAGTCCACCACCCTCGCCGCCGCCCTGCGGGAGCGCGACAATGGCGAAATAAACATCGTCACCGCTGAAGACCCGATCGAATATGACCTCGGCGGAAACATCCAACAGTTTCCTGTTTTGCGCGCCAAAGGCCAAACCTTTGCCAACCTACTTCGCTCCTTTCTGCGTCAAGACCCAGACGTAATCCTGATTGGAGAAACCCGTGACCCGGAAACAGCTGAATCCTCCATGGATGCAGCGGAAACCGGCCACTTGGTATTCACCACCCTTCACGCCAACAGCGCATCAAGTTCGCTTACGCGCCTATTGGATATGGGGGTGCCGCTCTACAAACTCAAAGGGTCGCTGCGTGGGATCCTCGCCCAGCGGCTGATGCGCAAAGTGTGCCCCTCATGCAGCACTGAACGACCGATCAACGAAGCAGAAGCACGCTTCACCGGACTCAAGCTCGGCACAGCCGTACGCCAGGCGACTGCACTCACAGCCGAAGAAAAAGCCCAGCGCAAACAAGAAGCCACCCTCTGCCCTCGCTGCAGCGGCACTGGCTACCAAGGAAGGATTGGCAGCTATGAGCTACTGCGCTTCAACCGCAACATCCGCGACGCCCTGCAGGACAACAAAACTAGCCAACACATCGAAGATCTCGCCGTCAGCGACGGCATGCTCACCCTAAAAGCTTATGCTGTAGAACTGATACGTAAACAGCTAACCACCGTGTCTGAGCTGCAAAAGATCAGCACCAAAGAGCATTAATCCAGCAATCTATCCTTAATTATGTCGATCGCGCGGGAAATTGTGGGATTTGCGCTGAAGCTCGGCTCTTCAGACATTCACCTGGAAGAAGGTTCGCCAATTGCAATCCGGGTGAATTCCGATATCCATATTCTGGATCATGTGCTACAGCCGGCAGACATGGATCGCCTGCTCTCCGAAATAGCTGACGAGGAGAAAATAAGCCATTTCAAAGCTCATCACGACCTCGACACCTCCATTGGCTTGGATGGCCTATCGCGCATCCGCATTAACGCCTATGTGGCCAACGAAAAACGCTGTCTGACCCTCAGGATTCTTCCGGACTCCCTGCCCCGCTGGCAAGACCTGGGCCTGCCCCAGCCCTTCATTGATCTCACCCAACGCCATCGAGGCCTGGTGCTCTGCACAGGACCCACAGGCTCTGGCAAGTCCACCACCCTGGCGGCCTTCATCAATTGCATTCTCGAAACCCAGAAACGCCATATCCTCACTATCGAAGACCCGATCGAATTTGAGTTTCACCACTCCAAAACATCGATCATCCATCAGCGCGAGGTGAAACGCGACACCCAGAGTTTCGCCACCGCCCTGCGGGCAGCCCTACGGGAAGACCCGGACGTGATCTACATCGGTGAAATGCGCGACCTGGAAACAATCCAGCTCGCGATCACCGCTGCTGAAACGGGCCACCTGGTGCTAGGCACCTTGCACACCTCCAGTGCCGCCAAAACCGTGGAGCGCATTGTGGATGTCTTCCCGGCCGAACAGCAGGAGCAAGCCCGTTTGCAGGTTTCGACATCCCTGCTCGGCATCCTCTCGCAAACCCTCTGCAAAAACACCACCGGCAAGCGCAGCCTGGCCTATGAGCTGCTGATCAATACGCCCGCCATCGGCAACCTGATCCGCGAGCGCAAAATCAGCCAGATCTATTCCCAACTGCAAACTGGCAGCCGCGATGGCATGAATACCCTCGAGCAATGCCTACTCAACCTCGTGAAGGCAGGCAAGGTGAGCCAGGAAGAGGCGCTCAGTAAGGCCAGCAATCCCAAGGCCCTGATCAGCAGCAGCGAGGCCTAAACCATGGCTCAATACGGCGCGGCACCGGCAGCAGTCGGGATCAGCACCGCCCCAAGGGCTCGAAAATCCAGCGGCAGCTGGCTCGACCAGCTGCTCAACCCCCAGCCCTCACCCAAAAAGCTCAAGATCCCCGGTAAAGATCTGCTGGTGTTTTTCAGGCAGCTGGCCGTGATCCTGCAAAGCGGCTTGCCGCTGGCCCAGGGGCTGGAGCTGCTGGCCGACAACATGCCCAATCAGAAGTTTTCCATCTGCATCAGCCAGATCTCGGCCAGGCTCAGTGCAGGGGAAGAGCTTTCCAGCTCGTTGATGCAATTCCCCAAGGTGTTTGCCCCCCTCACCGTGGGGCTGATCGAGGCTGGCGAAGCGGGCGGCATTCTTGAGAAGGTGCTGGATCGCATCGCCAACCTGATGGAGGCCCAGGCCAAGATCCGCGGCCAAATCATTGGCGCCTTGGTATATCCGGTGCTGGTGTTGGTGCTTTCTCTCACTGTGAGCCTGGCCTTGTTGATCTTCATCGTGCCGCGCTTTAAGGAGATGTTTGACAGCCTTGGCGCCGAACTACCAGCACTCACGTCGTTCATGCTCCAACTCTCGGGTTTGGTGACTTCAATTCAGTTCGCTGTCGGCACACCGATCGCCGTGATACTGGCGGTGTATGGGTTTCGAACCGCCTACGCCACCAAGATCGGCAGGCTGAGCATTGATTCAGCCATCTTCAAGGTGCCGCTATTTGGCGATCTGATCCTGCGCTCCGAGATGGCCTCCTTCTGCGACACCCTGGAAACGCTGGTGAATGCAGGCATACCCGTGGTAGAGGGCTTGGATCGCTGCATCACCGCCAGCTCCAACCAACTGATCAAAAACAGCATCCGGCGCAGCATTGTGCTGGTGGAACAGGGCCAGGAGCTCAGTTATGCACTGGGCAGCGCCAAGGTTATGCCCAAGCTGGTGATTGCCATGGTGAAGATTGGCTCAGAAACCGGCCAGCTCTCCTTCATGCTGGAAAACTTGTCGACGTTCTATAAGCGAGAGGTGGAAACCACCGTATCAGCGCTCACCAAGGCCATGGAGCCTGCGGTGATCTTCGTCGTAGCAATCGTTGTAGGCACCATCGTGATTTCGCTCTACCTGCCGATGTTTGGCTTGATTCAGAACATGGGCAAATAAGAGCTACCGCCTACTCAGGCTCCGGTCCCTGAAGCTTAATGCTGGGCCAGGTGCTGGGATCGTTGATATCAAATTCAGGTTGCTCAGCCTCAATTTGCGGCGCCAGGCTGGGCGCAGGAGCTAGCTCTGGAACCGGCTCAGAATCGCCGCTCAATAGTTCCACATCGTTCCAGAGATGGCCTAGGGAAAAGCCTGAATCAGCGGCCTGGCTGGCAGCAGGCTG
>NZ_CEXBMR010000072.1:0-1128 GCF_982614295.1 Synechococcus sp. | reverse complement strand
GATGCTGGCTCAGCCATCGGAATCCGCTCTTCTGGCTCCGCAACCGCAGCCACCAGCTCAACCGGTTCCATGGCCAAGATCTGAGCTGCTGGGGGAGTGACTCGCTCATCGCTGATCGCACAGGTGGGGCCATCCAAGGGAGGCAGAAGCCCCAAACCCAAGCCAACCAACCGGCCCAGGCTCTGCTGCACCAGCAGGGGCTTGAGCACAACCGTACCCACCCGCTCTGCACCGAGGGGCCGCAGCAACGACACGGGCAGCTGCAATTCAGCTGCAAGCAGATCAGCAATGCCGGGATGGGCACTGTTGATGCCGCACAACTTCACGCCCACCCACTGGCAAGGCAGCGCACCCAACCACTCCTGGCTGCGCTGCATCAGTTGCTTCAGCTCTAGGCACAACACCCGCAAATCCAGATCGGAGATCGGCAGATAACGATCATCCTTAAGGATGATCGTCTCTGCGCCAATGCCTTCTGAGAGTGCGGCCTCCGCATGCTCTACCGAGAGGCTCGGCTCGGGAAATTCCCGCACGGCCGCCAGGCGCTCACAGCGAAGCGGGCCGGCTGCTGCTATCACCGTGGCATGGGAGCAATCCGGCAGCAGTTCGAGTTGCAAGACAACCTGGCCTGGCTCAAGCGAGAGCACCTCGGATGCCGAAAGACGCATCTGGCTAGTGAAACCAAACTCAAGACGATGCAGCTCTAATTGGGCCGCGCTGAGGGTGGCCAGGAGCTGCTCCACCAACTTCTGGGGCACACTGGCAAGGAAATAAGGGCGCAGCCCTGGGGTTGGAGCCGCCGGCGCTGCGGCCCAATTGAGCGGGATCAGATTGAAATCGGTTTGCTGCAGCGGGATTGGGATCTGCAAGCCAGATGCTGGATCACTGGCATAGGCAGCGGCCTGCTCCTCCGACAGATCGTCAGGCAGATGAACCACCATGGTGAAGGCAGCTTCTGGCGGCAACACCACCGCCACCCGGTGAGCGGGGATCTTCTCTTCCTTGCAGAGATCACGAATCAAGGCAGCCATCAAGCCCGGATCGGCCGGCACCCCCCGCTCAATCGCCTCCGGGGGCAGTTCTATACGGCGAAAGTGATCAAATTGCACCTCTTGGTCGCCCTGCTTG
>NZ_CEXBMR010000071.1:0-5773 GCF_982614295.1 Synechococcus sp. | reverse complement strand
TGCAAATTGGCGAGTAGGGCGGTGTTTGGATTCACCTTGAAGCCGGCTTTTTTTAACCACTGCAATGCTTCCCATTGGCTGCTGGGGTTATCACTGCCGTTTGGTAGGTGCAGGGTGTAGGCAAAGAAATCCAGCCTCCGTGCGGCTACCACCTGGGGGTTTAATTGCCGCAGGGTGCCGGCGCAGGCATTGCGGGGATTGGCAAATAGGGCTTCATTGCGGGCAGCCCGTTCGGCATTGATTGCAGCAAAAGTTTGATCTGGGATAAACGCTTCTCCGCGCACTTCCACCCAAGCTGGTGGATTTTCCAGGTGGAGCTTGAGCGGCACGCTTTGAATTGTGCGGCCATTGGGGGTGATGTCTTCTCCGCTTTCGCCATCGCCGCGGGTGGCGGCACGCACTAATACCCCCGCTTCGTAGCTAAGGGCTAGGGCATTGCCATCGATCTTCAGTTCCCCCACCAGCTCTAATTCAGTGCTGGGCTCAAGTTCGAGCACCCGCAATAATTTGGCGTACCAGCTTGTTAATTCAGCTGCGTTGAAGGCGTTATCAAGGCTCAGCAGGCCGATGCGATGGGCCACGCTTGGGAAGCTGGCAGCTGGTGCACCCCCCACCCGTTGGCTTGGGCTGTCGGCGCTGATTAATTCAGGATGGGCCTGCTCAAGCTCGAGTAATTCGCGATACAACTGGTCGTATACGGCATCTTCTAGTGCCGGTGCATCCAGCACGTAGTAGGCATGGGCAGCAGCGATCAACAAACGCCGCAACTCTTCTGCCCGTGCTGCAACAGAAGTGGGTGCCATAGGTGAACCTTGTTTAGGAATCCAAACGGTTGATCCGCTCCACCCGCCAGTTATCTTCTATTTTCACAAAAATAAAATCCAATGGCAGTTCTTCTTTGCCATCACTTTTTAATTTCACTGTGAGCATGATCTGGCCTTCTTGAATTCTGGGGCGCCCTGATTTCAAGTTGCGATATTTATTTAGTTGTAGCCCAGCTAAAAAGCGGATGAACTGCTGCCGGTTCACATGCTGCCTATAGCTTTTGGTAGTGAGCAAGTAGGCGGCATCAACCCGCCCTGAAGCAATCTGATTGAAAAATTGCTTCAGTAGTGGATTGATACCACGGGCGCTAATTACAAGTTTTACGGCACTAACGGTCCAATAAAGAAGTAAAGCGCCGGCACCCGCTAAAAGCAGCTTGCTGCTAACAGCGCGAACAACAACCCAATCAAGATCCATCGGTGGCAGCTCGTGATCGCTTAATTCTGAAGGACGGCGTTCCGTTGCGTTGTTTTAGTTAAGGCGTCAAAATCAAATGATGCCCCTGGAACCATTGCTGCCACTGTTCCATCGCTTGGATCGTCAATATTTTGATAGCGCCTTGGGGCAGCTTGCTAACCCAGCATTGCAACTGCGTTGGAGCGATGGCCGCCTCAGCCGTAGCGCTGGTTTATATCGCTTTGGGCCTCACTTGAGTGAAATTGTGCTTTCGCAGCCGCTGCTGGTGCCCCTGCCGCCAGAGGCCACCTTGAGCACCCTTTGCCACGAAATGATCCATGCCTGGGTAGATCGGATTCTGCTTTTAAAAGAGGTGCATGGTCCCCAATTTCGGGCCCGCATGGCTTCGATTAATAGCGTTGAAAAAAACTTTCAGGTGAGTTTGCGCCACAGCTATCCAATGCCATTACAAGCCGCTGCTTGGTGGGCCTGTTGCGGCCATTGCGGTAAAAAAATTGCCTATCGCCGCCGCCGTAAAGGTTTGGCCTGTCGCAATTGTTGTGAGCTTCATAACGCTGGCGTTTGGGATGCGCGTTTTGCCCTTAACTTCAGCCCTAATCACGAAGCTTCGAGCGGGTGAACAAGGTGGCTGAATTTTTAGGTGGAATATTGATCAGCGGCTGGGTAATTAGTGCTGTTGGCTTATGGCGGGAAAGCCAGCTGCGCAGCAGCAGCCTTAAGCTGTAAATACGGCCTTGATGCTTGATGGCAGATCGTTTTTTTGATGCAGGTTTAGAGGAACGCCTTGAGGGCTGGCTAGATCGCGGCCGTGAATTTGTTGATGGCGTTGCTGCTGCTCGGCCCAGCTCCCGCCGCCAAATTAAGAGGCCATTAGAAGCAATTTCGCGCCGCACCCCAGTTCAAGAAAGTTGGTTAGAGGAAAGCTGGCCCGCAGACGAAAGCTTCACCACCCCCCATTGGCAGCGCACTGAAGTTAAGCCGGTTCGTCCGATGCCGCGTTCCTACAGACGCCGTAACAATTAGTTGGCTCTTTACCTCATGCTGCTACTAATTAAGCAGCATTAATCACTTCCATGAGTCAGTTAATTGTTCTTGGTTTCGATAGCGTTACAGAAGCCCAAGATGTGCGTAAAGAGCTGGTGGCTTTGCAGCAAGACCACTTGATCTCACTTGATGATGCGGTAGTGGTGGAATGCAACAGCGAAGGCAAGGTGGAATTACATCAAGCCCTTAATCTCACCACCGCTGGTGCTGTGAGCGGTGGTTTTTGGGGCAGTTTGGTGGGTTTAATTTTCCTTAACCCCATCCTTGGAGCTGCTGTTGGTGCGGGGGTTGGTGCTGCTTCTGGTGCCCTTACAGATCTAGGCATTAATGATGGTTTCTTGCGTGAGGTGGGGGATACCCTGCGGCCCAACAGTGCAGCACTTTGCTTAATGGTGAAAGAAGCCACAGCGGATCGCGTGATTGAAAAGTTGCGTAGCCATGCCCCTAATGCCCATCTGCTGCAAACCAATCTCAGCCATACAGATGAAGCCCACCTGCAGGAGATGCTCAATCAGGCCACCAAAAGCCTTAGTAAGGGCTAAGTAAAGCCTTGCCATCGCTGCGGAGAATTACCACCACCCCAGGCCGGGGCCATGAAGCACTGCTGCCATCTGGCCAATTTGAACCTAGTGGTACCCAACGCAGCTGTTGGAATGATTTTCCTGCATCGTTTTGCAATTCAAAGCCGCGAGCTTCTTTTGCTCCCTGCTCCCGGCGGCCGTGCAGTTCGCCGGGATGTTGCACCGCAAGTAAAAGGCTGCGTCCATCAGCGCTAGGGGTGGGGCCTGTGAGTTCGCATTCCATCGGCCCAATTGCAAAGCAAAAAGCTTGGCCGATTTGAGGCCCACTGGTGGGCAACACCCAGCAGGCGTTATTACCGAATTCACCACCATTGCGGTAGTCGTTTTGCTCTTTGGTGCCGATGTCGGTAACCATCCAAAGGGCACCGCTGGGATCAAAGGCGAGATTATCCGGGTTGGCAAACCCCAAACCTCCTTCTTGAGGTTTACCGCCACTTGCCACCATGCTCCAATTGAATTTGCCGTTGCCGCTTTCCCGTAGCCGCATTATCCAGCCTTCATTCCAGGGGGTTTGCCCCCTAGGCCCTTTGAAAATCGTTTGATCTGGCACCCCTTCATCGCCGGGTAAGCCAGAGGTAAAAGCAATTAATAAATCGCCATTGCGAGGATCGATCTCGGTATCTTCCGGGCGGGCGGTGCCGGTGATACCAGCAGCATTCGCAGCAAAGTGAGCATCGATCAAAATCGCGCCCTGTTCGCTATATAAATCAGCAAGGTTGCGAAACTGCTTGCGATAAGCATTGATATCTGCTGCAGTTTTAAATAGTTCAGCCCCCCCTTTACTGCGATCGGAATTTGGTAATAACACCGGTGCTGCGATTGGTGCTACTGGGGTAGTTGGTAAAAGGGCCCGCCATTCACCACTGCCATCGCTATTAAATACGGCGCCATGGAGTACTCCTGCGCTAAATAACTCGCTATTAGCTGGATCTTTGCGGTTTTGAACCACTCCTTGGCTTACAAATTTATAAAGGTGGCCGCCGCGGCGATCACAACCTGAATACACCTCTAGAGGTTTACCGGCATCTGCCCTAATTGCCACCGCTTCATGGCGAAAGCGACCAAGGGCTGTGTGTTTTGTGCCCGGATCTTGGGGGTTAGCTGGATCCAGCTCCACCATCCAGCCGTATTTGTTGCCAGCTAAGCCAAAGGGATTGCCAAGCCCATTCAAGGCCTGTTCGGTGCATTGAAATGGTTTAGAGACAGGGGGGAAGGAGCTGCCATCTGCGTATACGGCTTCTGGCACTTGGGATTGGAAATTTTCTTCAGCGCTTAATACGGTGCCCCAAGGGGTGGTGCCGCCAGCGCAGTTGCCAAAGCTGCCAATGATTGCTGCTCCGAGGCCATCGTTGTAACCCTGCCTGTTAGCGCTATTAAAAACTGCAACTGCAGGGCCGGTGCTACGTAAAAGTTGGCTTGGATCTTTCAAGCCCGCAAGACCGGTAATGCGGCGATCTTGAGGGCCAGGGTTACGGCGCCAACCGCCATTAGCTAAACGTTGCAGCCGAATTACGCCAAGCCCTTGATCATTTAATGCTTCTGCTGCTAGTTGTTCGATTTCAAGCCGTAAAGGCGCTTCTTTTGGCAGCGAATAAGCGTCAATCTTGCCTCCATAGGGCAGAAGGCCAGCCTGCACGCTGCTGTAAGGCAGATTTTTGCCAACCACCTCCATAAAGGCTTGGCGCCAAGGCAGAGGGCTTACATATTCAAAATTCACCGTGAGCAGGGCTTGCTCAGGGGTTAAAGGAATGAGGGCTAGGTAGTCGTTGTTGTAGCCAAACCTTGCTTCGCCAATGGGATCCCCCCAGCTAACGAGTAGCTCCTGGTTGTAACCCTTAGGGATTTCAAGGCGATCTTCTATCTGAACAACTTGATATTGCTGCGTTTGAACAGTGGCATCAAGGCCATCAACAGGTAGAGGTAAGGGGAGACGCAGAGATTTAAACGGTAAAAGTTGATGCTGCAAACCGTTAATTGCTTTTGCAACCGCTGGTTGAACTACAGCAAGGCCTGCAATGCTGCCGCTAAGTAAAAGTAAAAATCGGCGCCTAGCTAAATCCACAAATAATTTATTTGTAACTACACAAAGCTATTTTGAATTTCCTGCAGCCACCGCTTCACGCCCTGGCACTTGGAAGGAGCTACCAATAACTTGTAAGCGTTGATTTACAGCTGGAACTAAATGCACAGGTAAATCCTCAGCCATTTGAGCTGGGGAGGCATCCACAGAAGGAGAGCCTTCTTCTAGGGCAGAGAGCAGATCAGCCCACTGCAAGATCAGTTGTTGTTCGTCCATTAGTTGTAAACCTTTTTCTAAAAGCAGTTCGGAGCAGCGTTGCTGATTCCAGAGGATTGAGCGATTGGCATTTTGCTCAGGGCGGCGAAAGGCATAGCCCCCATCGAGGGCTGCAGCATTAGGCATGCCATCTGTATCGCGCATGCCGGCTTCGCCGAGCAATTTGCCGCAAAATACCGCTGAAATGCCGAATAATCGGCCAAGATCAGTGAGGGTTATCCAGGAGTGATTGGAATCCAATTGAAGCTCCCACAGTCATTGCATACTGATGCGAAGCAAGAATTAAGCAATCTGATCAGCCGCTTTAGCAGCATCCCCACACATGTTTAACAAACGTTGATAATTTTTTTCGGTGCAGGCTGATCCCAAAAAGCGTTCCAGGGCAGGCGAAAACACCTCTTGGATCACAGTAAGAGTGGCTCCTTGCCTAAAGAAACGATAATGGCGGCTCCAGAAGGGTCCGCTGCTTTTAAAGCGTTTCTGCAACCAAGGGGCATTCACTAGGGCTAACCCATCAACTTCGCGAAATAGTTCAGTGCGATTGCTGGTGAGGCTGCGCCAGATCGGCTGATGGCGTTCCCTCAGATTTTGCTCCGCTTTTGATTGGTTC
>NZ_CEXBMR010000070.1:0-5998 GCF_982614295.1 Synechococcus sp. | reverse complement strand
AGGTGAAAGCCGATAAAGCCGGCGGCGCCGGTAACTAAACAAGTCATACGGTTGATCAAGCTCCTCGAGCGCTGCCAGGTCAAACTAGCTGCAGTTCTTTAGCAACCCATTGAAATGGCTCGCTTATTGCTCACCGGCGGAGCGGGCTTTATCGGTAGCCACACCGCTTTAGTGCTGCTGCAAGCCGGCCACCACTTGGTAGTGCTTGATGATTTCCGCAACAGCAACCCAGAAGCGCTTAAACGGGTGGAGCAGCTCAGCGGTAAGCAAATAACGCTGGTGGCTGGCAATTTGAATGATCCCGCTTGTTTAGAGCGCTTATTTAAAGGTGGGCCCTATGGCCTCAGTGGTTCTTTTGATGCGGTGATTCATTTCGCAGGCCTAAAGGCCGTTGCTGAATCCGTTAACCATCCCCTGCTCTATTGGCAAGTGAATCTGGAAGGCACCCGCCTGCTGCTTGCTGCAATGGCAGCGGCCGGATGTTTCAGCTTGGTTTTCAGCAGTAGCGCCACTCTTTATGGCATGCCAAACCAGGTGCCAATTCCAGAATCCGCCCAGATCCAACCGATCAATCCCTATGGCCACAGCAAAGCTGCAGCCGAACAACTTTTAGCTGATCTTGCAGGCAGTAGCTCCTGTTGGCGGATCGCCCGCTTGCGTTATTTCAACCCCGTTGGCGCCCATCCCAGCGGCCTTATCGGGGAAGACCCAGCTGGTATCCCAAATAATCTTTTTCCTTTTGTAAGCCAGGTAGCCGTTGGCAAACGGCCCGAATTACTGATATTTGGTGATGATTGGCCCACTATTGATGGCACTGGTGTTCGCGACTACATCCATGTGATGGATTTAGCGGAAGGTCATGCGGCTGCCCTTGAGGTGTTGCTTGCAGGGGCGCCTCAACTGCTCACCCTCAACCTCGGCAGCGGGGAAGGCCATTCTGTTTTGCAAGTGCTAAAGGGTTTTGAGCAGGCCTGCGGGCGTGAACTGCCCTATCGAATTGTGGATCGCCGCCCTGGCGATGCAGCAATCACCGTGGCTGATCCCAGCCTTGCCAAAGCTTTATTGGGCTGGCGCACAAAACGCAACCTGGCCCAAATCTGCACTGATGGTTGGGCCTGGCAAGCGGCAAATCCCAATGGTTATCGATGAGTGAGCTGCTGCTTGCAGGTGGCGGCCATTGCCATGCCCTATTGCTGCAGCGTTGGGCGCTGGCACCCCGCAGCCGCCCTGCAGTAGCGGCAATCACCCTGGTAAGTCGCCAAGGCAGCAGCCTTTATTCAGGCCTGGTGCCCCAATTATTTGCCGCACAAATCACGTTGGAGGCTTGCCAGATAGATCTACGCCGCCTTTGCCTAGCAGCCCAAGTGGCATTTGTGGAAGCGGAAATCAGCGGCCTTGATATAGATCGCCAAGAATTACACCTACATAGTTGCGATGGCACTGCACGCCCAGCTCTGCCTTACCGCTGGCTCAGCCTCAACCTTGGTGCTGAAATCACCGCTTCCACTACCCCAGCAACAATTGATGCAACAAGGCAGCTACCAATCAAGCCCCTAGAGCCGGTGCTTGCCGCCCTTGAAGCTTTAACCCCCGGCGATTTAGTGCAACTGATCGGTAGTGGTGCTGCTGCCATTGAACTTGGCTTTGGCCTCAGTTGGCGCGGCCTCAAAGTGCAGCTGTTTGTTAAAGCCAGTTGCCGCCCTTATTGGGGCCGGTTTGCAGCAGCATTAAATGCTGCAGGGGTGGAATTAAAAGTTGATACCACCGCTGGGCCCGCCGATTTGCGGCTTTTATGCACCGGTAGCCGCGGCCCCCAATGGCTCAAAAACTCAGGTTTAAGCCTTGATGCCAATGGCCGTATTTACACAAATACCCAGCTACAGGTGCGCGGCATGCCTCAATTATTTGCCAGTGGTGATTGCGCTGTAATTAGCGATAAAGCAAGGCCCGCCAGTGGCGTATGGGCCGTGCGGGCAGCGCCCACCCTGGCCGCAAATCTGCGCCGCGCCGCCCTTGACAAACCACTACGCCAATGGCAACCGCAAAAACATGCTTTACAGCTACTTGGCAATAGCAGAGGTGCTGCCTATGGCGAATGGGGGCCATTGCATTGGGGGCCAAACCGCTGGAGTTGGCTCCTAAAGCAACACCTAGATAAACGTTTTATGGCGATGCTGCAGCAACAAGCAGCAGCGATGCAAGAGGGCCTGCAGCGCAATGAAATGGCCTGCAGCGGTTGCGCCGCAAAATTAGCGGCGCAACCTTTAAGCAATGCGCTACAGCGATTAGGGCAACCGCGCGGCGTTGAAGATGCCGCCGCTTTGGGGGATCCCATTGCTGGTGTGCAATGGCTGCAAAGTATTGATGGCTTTCCGGCCCTTGTGGCTGATCCCTGGCTTAACGCACGGCTCACCGCTCTACATGCCTGTTCTGATCTCTGGGCCAGTGGCGCCCAGCTCCATAGCGCCCAGGTATTTATCCAGCTGCCCCGCTGCGATGCCGCTATGCAGGAAAACCTGCTGTTGCAAAGCCTGGCGGGTATTAAAAGTGTGCTGGAACCATTGGGGGCAGAGCTATTAGGGGGCCACAGCCTGCAGGATTTAGAGCCGCCAAAACTGAATAAACCCCTCAGCCAGCAATTACTGCTGGCTTTAAGCCTCAACGGCCAAGCCCCCAGCCAGCGCATGTTGCGTAAAGGACCATTACACGCAGGTGATGTGTTGCTACTAAGCCGGCCTCTTGGCACAGGGGTGCTGTTTGCTGCTGCAAATGCAGGAGCCGCAAAAGCGCACTGGATCGCTGGAGCCTTGGCCTTGATGCAACAAAGCCAAGCTGATCTTGTGCCCCTGCTCGCCGCCCATGGCTGCCATGCCTGCACTGATATCACGGGCTTTGCTCTACTTGGCCACCTCGGCGAAATGTTGGACCTATCCCCCGGGGTGCAAGTTAATTCCGAAAACAAACTGATGGCGCTGCCAGCCTTAGCTGGGGCATTAGAGCTGTTGGGGCAGGGCTACCAAAGCAGCCTTGCCCCTAGTAATGCTGCTGTTTTAAAGCAATGGCCAGCCCTGTTGGCACGAGAAACGGAAGCAGCAGTGCAGCTATTGCTTGATCCCCAAACCTGCGGCCCGTTGATAGCAGCGATCCCAGCAGCACAAGCGCAAAACTGCCTTGCGGCAATGCAAATGGCTGGTTTTAAGCAAGCTGCCGTAATTGCAACGGTTGAAAATGCAATTGTTGAAAGAGCAAGTGTTAAAAAGTAATTTAAGGGGTATCTAAAGCTTCTACAAGTTCTAGAACAGCTGCAGCCGTAGAAATCGCCTGATTTGCATCAGCTGGCTCAAATAATTCCGCAGCTGGTGTGGCTTCAATAGGATATCTACTAGCAGCTGCCAATCGGCTGAGGCTTGATAATGGTAATGAATCAAATGCCTCTACGTTACAACCAAGTTGTTTTAGCTGTTTAATTAATTCCCCTAATACGTGTGTATATGCTGGCTCCGCACCCAACTCCAAAATCAAACCTTTAAGTGCCTTTTCTGCCGCTTGGGAAGCAAAGTAACAGGCTTGGCAGTTATAACCGTTATCTCGGGTAAGCTTCGCTACCTCAAGATCATCTTTGGCTTGCTTAAACCAAGCTTGCGGCCTTGAATTCATAGTTTTTAACCTGCTAGCAGCTGCGCTTGAGACTTAATTGCTCGCCAATAAGGAGAAGATTTCTCCCCAATAGCTTGCCAATATTCAATGCTTATTGCAATTACATCATCACCAACCAAACCAGCCCGCAAGTGATCAGCTTGCTTTTCTGCAAGTTCTTGAGTGGCTGCAACTGCTAATAAATCAGTATCGGAAAAGCCATCCCAATCCCCCCGGGCACGGGAACCAAAAAGATAAACAACACAACTTGGCAACAAGCGTTCAGCTACCTCAGCCCGCAGCTGCTGAAGCCACAACTGATGCCTGCTGCGCCTTAGGCACTCCACTGCAGATAGCTTTTCCAGGTTGGTCATAGGTTCAGGTTATCGGGCTTGCCGTTTGATGCTGAAACGTTGCTTCTGGCCATTACTCGCCTTGCTGTGGCTCATCAGCAGCGGTTTAGATCGGCTCTGGTTGCACCTGGATCAACGATTGCCCGCCTGGGATCAAGCGGATTATTTAAATAGCGCTCTAGACCATGGCCGCGCCCTGGGTTTAATCGAAGGCGGCAGCTGGCAGGGCTGGCAGGCATTACTGGATTTATCACCAAAAATCCCGCCGCTGGCCTCCTTAGTAAATGGCAGCGTGATCTCCATTGCTGGTGATGCACCAGATCAAGCCGCTTGGGCCTTGAGCTTGTGGTTTGGCTTGCTGCTGCTGGCAGTAGCGCTATGGGGCAGGCAGCTTGGCGGTGAAGCATTGGGGCTGATGGCTGCTTTGCTTTGCTGCCTGATGCCCCTGCTGGCGGAATTAAGGGTTGACTTTGTTTTAGAAATCCCCGTATGCGCCAGTTGCACCTGGGCCCTGTGGCTGCTGGGGCGTTGGCTGCAACCTCAACTAAAAACCGCTAGCTGGTGGCAAGCGCTACAGGCTGCTGTAGCTGTAAGCGCGGCTCTATTAATAAAACAAAGTTCCCTGTTGGTGCTGCTGCCAGCACTTGCATGGGCAAGCGTTAGTGCTTTGCGGCAGGGGCGCGGCAGGCGTTTGCAGTTGCTGGCGGCATTTGCGCTGGTGCTGGCCCTACTGCAGCCATGGCTGCAGCACAATTTAATTACCACCTTGGGTGGCACCCAAAGGGCCACTTTGGAATCAGCTGCCCGCGAAGGTGATCCCAATGCAAGCAGCTTGGCAGGGTGGTTTTGGTATCCAAAGCGGTTGCCGACCCTTGCGGGTGAGCTGCCTTTAGTTGGCGGAATAGTTGGTTTAGTTGTTGCAGCTTGGCGCCGGTATAAAGCCAAAAAAGCTTGGCATTTGCCAAATCAGCAATGGTGCTGGCTGCTGGGTTCAATGGCCGCCGGGGCGCTGCTCACAGTGCTTAGCCCCAACAAAGACCCCCGCTACTTAGCGCCGTTAATGCCACTGCTGGCAATAGTGCTTGCCAGGGGCTGGCTGGCACTGCCGTGGCCCCTATTAGGGCTTGGCATATTTGCTGCAAGTGGCTTTTCGCTAAATGCAAGGGCGAATGCAATCGAGCGGCAAGGCACACCAGCTGAACCACTAGAGGCAATCGTTCGTTATGTGCAAGCTAAAAATCCGAAATCGGCGCGCACCTTGATCGTGGTGCCAAGCACCGGCAGCTTTAACCAACACAACGTGAGCTATTTCGGCCGCCGCGCTGGCGCTCAATTGGTGGGGCGTCAATTAGGTAATAACCATGCCCATATCCCGGCTGCTCTAGCAAGCGCTGAGCAGGTGCTGCTAGGCACTGGTTATCAAGGAGCCGTGGGGGCAGAGGTGGAAATTTTTAATCAGGCGATTCGGCAAAGCGGCATTTTCAAACTGCAAAAAAGCTGGCCAAAACCGCTTGGTGGAAATTTTGAATTGTGGGAGCGTAAACAAACAGCACCAAAACCCCTCAGCTTTGCTGCTGAATTTCCTGAACTCGCCGCTGGTTTAGCCGAGGGCCCCAAGGGCTTAACTCCCTTATTTGAAGCGATCGGTACGCAACATCAAGTTGATGGCCACCGCTCCTATCAAAAAATTGTGCGTCAAAATGCCAATTATCAACTTGCTAAAAATCCAAATAATCAAAAGGCTCTTTGGAGCATGGCTTTGCTTGGCGTATTAGAAAACCGCGCCCTAGAAGCAGAGCGTTGGTTTGCAAGGCTTGAGCAGCTAAATCCCCAAACCCCCTGGCCAGCTGCCTACCGGGCGGTAGTGCTTAATGCAGCTTGGCAACCATGGCGGGCAAAGGCGGTGGCGGACGCAGGCCAATTGCGCAACACCAACCTTGTGCTGAAGGGCTTAGGAGATCTCAGTGGCGTTCTTGCTGGCGAAATTTGGCGTTTTAATCAGGCGCGCC
>NZ_CEXBMR010000069.1:0-6703 GCF_982614295.1 Synechococcus sp. | reverse complement strand
TTGATGGGGTAATTGTTGCTAGTTCGCTGAAGTGTGATGGCCAACTTTTTAACCCGGTAGACCTCCAGCGGGTGCGGCAATTAAGGCAGGCTCTTAACGGCTAACCCCATTGAAGGCGTTCACTGCCAAACTATCAAAATCAGCTAGCAAGCCCTTTGACAACCACTCGCCAGCGCCCAGAACCTGTATTACACCGTTGGGTGAGGCCAGTAATGGGGGCCCTCGCCACTATCGGCGCCATCGATACCGCTTCCATCAGCCTGGAACGTTGGGGGGTAATCAGCAAGCTCAGCTGCCCAGGTGGCGCCGGTGGTTGCGACAAGGTGCTCACAAGCCCCTGGGGAACGGTGGCGGGTTTACCCCTATCCCTATTTGGTTTTTTTGCCTATGGGGCTCTGGTTTTGTTATGCCTATTGCCTCTGATTCCTGCTGTGCAGCGATGGCTAGCCAACCGCGCAGCTGCGGCTTCCAGTGGCCTTGGTGCTCGCCGCAGTGGCCGTAATCCGGATTTATTTTGGCAGCTTGGCTTTTTTATAAGCCTGGCAATGGCGGTATTTAGCCTCGTATTAGTTTGGTTGATGCTGTTTAAAATTCAGGCTATTTGCGCTTTCTGTTTCTTATCGGCCGGTTTAAGTATTAGCCTCTTAATATTTCATTATCTTGGCAGGGATTGGCCTGATTTAGGGCAATTAATTTTTCGTTCTGTAATTGGCTTGTTACTTGTAGGTCTTGGTTCTCTGAGTTGGGCCGCTGCTGTGGATAAGCCAGCGATACTTTTAGAGAAAGGCACTCCCCCAGTGGTTGTTAGCGTTAGCAACCCGGCGAAGGAGGCTTTGGCTGAATTTCTAAATCAATCCGGAGCAATAATGTATTCGGCCTATTGGTGTCCCCATTGCCATGACCAAAAGGAGTTATTTGGTAAAGATGCTGCCGCAAAGTTAAATATTGTTGAATGCGCAGCCGACGGCAAGAATTCCCAGACTGCCCTGTGTGAATCTAAAAAGATTGATGGTTTTCCCAGTTGGGAGATTAATGGGAAAATTGATTCCGGCGTAAAACGCCTTAATCAATTAGCAGATCTCAGTGGTTTCAAAGGCCCCCGATCTTTTTAAATATTTCTTGCTTGCATTACAGCCCCACGGCTGCAGTGCGAAGATTGTCCCCGCGTTTTTGCAGGCTGTGGCGGCACCAATAGGGCAGCGGTAATGGTGCATCACGGCGGAAATGTCCGCCTCTGCTTTCTGTTCGGAAGGCTGCAGCCTGCAACAACAGCAGGCTCACTAAATTACGTTGGCGTTGATCCCAAAGCAGTTCAAATTTTTCTTGTTGTTTTGCGCTAACGCTATAAAGTTGCCCAGGCTTTTGAGCTAGAAAAGTTTTTAATTTTGCATCTAAATTCAAAAGATTTTGCAGCCCTTTAGCCTGCTTTTCTGCTTCCCTAAGGCTGCTGCCCCAGCGTTCAACCCCTGCCACTTGCCAGCAGAGTTGTTGTAGCTTTTTGCTGGCATGCTGCGCTGTAATAGTTGAATTTGAATCGCATTGCCAATCAAGCGATTCAACGTTGTTATCTGAATTTGAGTTTGCTGCTGCGTTTATAGAAATAGGAGTTAAATCTTTTAGTTGCCGTGCCATCACTAAACATTCGCTTAATGAATTACTTGCTAAGCGATTCGCGCCATGAATTCCGCTGCTCGCCACCTCCCCTACGGCAAATAAACCTTGAACCGATGTGGCTGCTTTTAAATCGGTAGCTACTCCCCCCATCCAGTAGTGGGCAGCTGGCGCAACCGGCAAAGGTTTAGCTAAAGGCTCCAAGCCGAGCTGTTGGCAGCGCTTAATGATCATTGGAAATTGCTGCTGCAGCTTTGTTGCTCCCACGGGTTGCAGATCTAGCCATAGCCGCTGCGCCTTAGTGCGTTTCATCTCCCGCACCATTGCCCGACTCAATTGATCCCGCGGCAGCATTTCACTGGCATGGGCTCCGAGTGTTTCTCCATTGCTTTGTAATAAACGAGCCCCTTCCCCCCTGAGGGCTTCCGTTAACAGGAAATGGGGCGCCCCTGGGTGCATTAAGGCGGTGGGATGAAATTGCACAAATTCAAGATCCCGCAGCACTGCCCCGGCTTCCCAGGCCATTGCCACCCCATCGCCTCTAGCCGTGCTGGGATTTGTGGTGTTTGCAAAAAGATCACCGCCACCACCGGTCGCTAACACCACAGCTCCAGCCTGCAGCCATCCCAGCTGCGCGCCAAACAACAGCTGTAAGCCGCAACAACGGTTTGATTCAAGCCATAGCTGTAATACAAGGCCCCCTTGCAACCAGCAAACATTGGTTTGCTGCCTTACCCGTTGTTCGAGTAATTCCACCAGGGCGCGCCCTGTTTGATCTTGGGCGTGAAGTACACGTCTTCTGCTGTGGGCAGCTTCCAAGGTGGTGCTTAATTGACTGCCATCTCGATCTAGTGGGAGGCCAAGCTGCAAAAGACGCTCAACGCAGTTTGGCGCTTCTTGGACAAGTAAATCCACCGCCGCCGGTTCGCATAAACCTGCACCTGCCTCAAGTGTGTCTGCCCGGTGCAGCTGTGGGCTGTCGTCGTGGCCCACCGCGGCGGCAAGGCCTCCTTGGGCCCAGCGGCTGGCAGAACGCAGTTCACTATCGCGGCATAGCAGCAGCACCTTCAGGGCCTTTGGTAATTCCAAAGCAGCCATTAGGCCAGCTGCTCCTCCCCCCACTACCACCACATCCCAGGGGGCGAGGAAGGGATTAATGCTGGAAGATTGAGGGGAAGAAGCGATCAGCGGTATTGCCCGTCGTTGATGCGATCAAATCCTTCGTTTAGGGCAATTTCTGGCTGGGTAACAGTGAAATTGGAGCGATATTTTTCAAATAATTCCTTTTGGCGCTCGCTAAGATCAAGTTTCAGCACATCATCAACTTCTTGATAGGGGCCACCCACAACGATCTTTCCAGCAAGGGTTGGATACATGCCTGGAAATTGCTGAAAGCGCCTTACTGAGGAGTTATTTAAATCCACCTTGCCTTGGGCTTGGGCAATTTTGTCGTCGGCCAGATTGCGCAGCTCATCGGCTTGAGCTAGCTGGGGCATGGCAATCCAAAGCCCAACAAAAAGCAGCGCGCTGCAAAGTAAAGAAGCAAGCCAACGGTTGAGCCTGGTCATGCGGGGCTGTGGCAGGTATAAACAGCAACGTTACATACTCTTTTGCATGCAAACCCTAAAAAAGAGGTTGCCATTTGCAGATCTTTAAACCAAGCCGCTGAATTGGGGAATCAAAAGAGCTAAGCCTAAGAAAATTCCATCCACAACCAAAGTGGTGGCAAGGCAAGCAGCAACAAGCCTGCAACCTGCTCCCTTGCGCCACAACCAACGGCTAGTAAGCAGCATTGCCGCAGCAAAAATTACAACCACTGAAAAGTGAGCTGGTTCTATTACAAGTGTCGCTGCTTGAGCTAGCAATTGTCTTGCCTGCTCGGGTTCTGCGGCTAGCACCTCAGGCCAAAGCGGCATCACTCCACAAATGGCCATTGCGGCGTCGGTGCAGGCAGTGCCAATTAGCGCACCTAGGTAGAACTGGCCGGCGATACGCCAGGGGCCCCAGAGCCCCGCAACAGCAATCGGGAGCGCAAATGCCTCCACCGGTAAATGCCAGAGGGGATGCAGCCTGAGCCAACCCCAAAACAAACAGCCAGCCAGCCAGCTGCCGCTAAAACCCACTAATAAGTTGCCCCAGCTGTTCCTTTTGCTTATCCCAACATTCAGTAATACAAATGTGAATAAAGCAGCGAGCATTGGTTGCTGCCGCACTAATGGAGCCTGCACAAACACAGGCAGAGTTACCAATAAAGCCGCTAGCAGCGGTAGAGAAGGTTGCTTAGAAGCTGAAATATGAAACTGCTTTGGCAGCCAGAGAATTTCGCTAGCAGCAGGCAGCGCTTGGGTTACTAATGTTGAGCCGGAACGCGCCAACAAACGATTTACTAAGTTTCGTAACCTTAAGGCCAAAAGCGCTCAAGCTGCAGGAGCCGTAAGGTGCCGCTGCTAAATCTTTTTTAAAAAGTGGAACCAAGCCAACCCCTATCGCTTCTCGAGGCCTGCTGGCGCACCTTGGTGCTTGGGGTGGTGCAGGGCCTAACCGAATTTTTGCCGATTAGCAGCACTGCCCATTTAAAAGTGGTGCCTGTTTTGCTTGGTTGGGGTGATCCTGGAGTTGCGGTATCGGCTGTGATTCAGTTGGGCAGCATCATCGCGGTGATTGCCTATTTCCGCGCCGATCTCAACTTGGTATTTAGGGGCATTGCCAGGGCCTTAAGGGGTGGCGATTGGGGCCACCAAGATGCGCGTTTGGGGGTTGCGATTGCTCTGGGAACCTTGCCGATCGTATTTGCGGGTTTAGCAATCAAATTGTTTTGGCCTGGATATGAGAGTTCGCCATTGCGCAGCCTTGCCTCTATCGGTGTGGTTTCGATTGTGATGGCTTTATTGCTGGCTTTGGCAGAAAAAATTGGCAAACGCAGCCTGCAATTAGAAGAGGTGCGCCCTGGTGATGGTTTGTTTGTAGGCCTAGCTCAAGCACTTGCCATAATTCCAGGGGTATCCCGCTCCGGCAGCACCCTCACGGCAGCACTTTTAAGCGGTTGGGAAAGGGCTGATGCCGCAAGGTTTTCTTTCTTGTTGGGTATTCCGGCCATCACCCTGGCGGGTTTGGTGGAGCTCAAAGATGCCCTTATAGCTGGTGCCACCTACGGCCCACTGCCTTTGCTTCTAGGAATTAGTTCAGCTGCATTGGTTTCTTGGTTGGCGATTGCCTGGCTGCTGGAATTTCTAAAAACCAACAGCACCTGGCCTTTTGTGGTGTATCGCTTGCTATTTGGAGCTTTATTACTTGGTTTAGTGGCAGGAAACCCCACACTGGGATAACTCGCATTTACGGCCGTGTGGCTGGAGCCCAGTTCTGGTATTCCAATAAATAGTGATCCAGGGGCTGCAACTCCCCAGCCGGCTGTGGTGGCCACTGTGGAACCGGGTTCGATTGGCGAGGAGCTTGGTTTTCAAGCTGGTGATCGCTTGATTGCAATAAATGGCATGCGTCCGAGAGATCTAATCGATCTACAAATGCTCTGCGGCGAGGAGGAGTTGCTATTGGAGGTGGAAGATCCCAGCGGGGAAATCCATCGCTTAGAGCTTGAAAAGGATGCAGATGATGGGCTTGGGCTTGGTTTTACAGAGGCTTTATTTGATGGCTTGCGGCAATGCAACAACCACTGCCCTTTTTGTTTTATCGATCAGCAACCCCCTGGCAGGCGCCATAGCTTGTATCTAAAAGACGACGATTACCGGCTTAGTTTTTTATACGGCTCCTACCTAACCCTCACCAATCTCACCCCCGCCGACTGGCAAAGGATCGAAGCGCAACGGCTTTCTCCTCTTTATGTATCTGTGCATGCCACAGATCCAGCCCTGCGTAGTCGTTTGTTGCAAAACGAGCGGGCGGGCCTGCTTTTGGAACAGTTGGCCTGGTTTCAAGAACGGCGTTTGCAGATTCATGCCCAGGTGGTGGTTTGCCCTGGTATCAATGATGGCGATGCCTTAATCAACAGCCTGAATGATTTGGCACGTTTTGCCGGCGGTGATTGGCCGGCGGTTTTATCTGTAGCAGTGGTGCCAGTGGGTTTAACTCGCTTTCGCCCCGATGCTGATGGCTTAACACCCGTTGATCGGCCCACTGCCTTGCAAACGATCGCGGCCGTGGAGGCCTTGCAGGCGGGTTTTAAAAAACGCTTTGCTAACACTTGGGCCTGGTTATCGGATGAGTGGTACTTGATGGCTGGTTTACCCCTGCCGCCGCGGGCTAGCTATGCCGATTTTCCCCAGCAGGAGAATGGCGTAGGCAGCATTCGCGCCTTTCTTGAGGATCTAGATCAGGCCACCTTGAATTTGCCTGAAAGCTTGGAAATCCCTCGCCAGATCAGCTGGGTGGTGGGCCGCTTGGTGGGGGAGGCCTTGCTGCCAGTGGTGAAACGTTTGCAAAATGTGCGCGGTTTAAATCTGCAGCTACATGCCCTACCAAGCCCCTATTGGGGCTGCGATCGGGTGGTGACAGGTTTACTAACCGGATCAGATCTAGTAAGTGGCTTGGCTGATCGCGATCTCGGTGAGCTTTTGTTGTTGCCAGCTGTGCTGCTGCGCCAAGGGGAAGCGGTTTTTCTCGATGATTTAAGCCTCGAGCAGGTGGAGCAAAAGCTCGGGCTGCCCATTTGTGTAGTGGCAGGGGCAGCTGAGGTCGTGGCTGCCTGCTTGCGTTAAAGGGCGCAAAAGCCAGTAAATTTCCCTTATAGATAATTTTGGAAGGTAACAGTGGCCAGACGCATGCGCAGCTTGATGCTTGCAATCGTCTTGGCCGCAAGCCCCGGGGCCGTTTTCGCAGATTCTTTGGATCCAAGCCCTGAGCATCTACCTAATGCCATCAAGGTGAAGGGCCCGAGGCCTAAATCAAATCCTGAAGTGATAACACCTGCGGCAACATCCCTGCCAGCAGAGATCGATGGCTTGCAAGCACCCGCACCGCTGGCGTTACCCACAACCCCGAGCCAAGTTCGCATCGTGGATTACAGGCCCTTAAGGCTAAATCAGGTGGAGAAATTGGTGGAGGTAAACAGCCCACAACTAAAAGCAATAGCTTCTCA
>NZ_CEXBMR010000068.1:2041-7037 GCF_982614295.1 Synechococcus sp. | reverse complement strand
TCAAGCGCAGAGATTGCCGCTTCAAGCGCAAAGATTCAGTAAAGCCACTTCCCACGCCAAGCGGGGCTGCACATTGCCCTGCAAATGTTTCCGCAAAAGTTCAAGCCTTTTTAATGGGGATGGATCGCTTGTTTGCTGCCAAAGCCTGCGTTGCCAAAGGCCCAGCAGCCAGATCTGTTGTTCCACATCAAGCTGCTCGCAAATTTCGCTTGCAAGCCTCAATGCAGCAAGCGGATTGGCAGGCAACTCAGCCAGCGCTGTAATTAAAAATTCTGGCAACTCTTGCCACCTGCTACGCCATTCCAGTAAGGCGCCTGGAGATCCAGCCGCTAAGGCCAATAATTCCGTTGAATCAGCGTCAATTGCCATTACTTGGACGAGTTCTGCGGGCGGTAGAGGCCGAAACGAAATACGCATACAGCGGCTCAAAATTGTGCTGAGAAGTTTTTCAGGTGCTGCTGTTAACAAAATCAGCAAGCCCTGCCCCGGTTCTTCCAAAGTTTTAAGCAGTGCATTTGCAGCAGCTTCCGCCATACGTTCAGCCCCTTCCAGTAGCACCACTGAACGGGGAGCCTCCAATGGTGCGCGAGCCAAAAAGCGTGCCACTTCACGGATCTGCTCAAGCCGCAGTTGAGGTAGAGCTTTCTTTTGCAAGCCATCAGCCTTGGCTTTTGAAACCGGAATCAACACCCCTTTATCGCTGTAGGTGGGCTCCACCAAAAGCAAATCTGGATGGTTACTTAATTCCAAACGCCGCCGCAGCCCTAAATCAGCTGTTAAGCCAAAATCTCCAACTTGTTTATTAGAAATTTGTTTAGTGAAAATACCTTCAATAAAACGAAGCGCCACTAAAGAACGCCCCACCCCTTCTGGCCCAGCGAACAGGTATGCAGGTGCTAATCGATTTGTATTAAGCGTGGCTGTAAGCAGTTGCAGGGCTTGCTGATGGCCCACAATTCCTGAAAACAACTCATCTTTCACGGCTTGAGCTGTGATTTTAGAAATTGCCCACTAGCAATAAATGATTGTCTCAGCAGAGATTGCAAACGCTCCTGCACCTCTGCTGCGCTGCCAATGGCGTTAACGCGCTGCCAGCCAGGCCGAACACTCAAAGCACTGAAGCCCCCATGCACCCGCTCAAGGAATGCCAACCCCTCCGCTTCAATGCGATCTTCCCTTTCCCCAGCGCGGCGGGCTGCCGCTACAGGAGGCGCCAGCTCGAGCCAAATGCATAAATCCGGCCGCAAACCAGCTGTTGCTAATTCTTCCAACTGATCGATTAAGGCCAAATCCAAGCCGCGGCCATAACCTTGATAGGCAGCAGTAGAACCACTAAAACGATCACATAACACCCAATTACCAGCCCTTAAAGCCGGTTCAATGAATTGCTGCACATGCTGCGCTCGATCAGCGGCATAAAGCAGTAATTCGGCCCGGCTTTCGGGAATATGGCCCTCCGGGGGATGCAGCAACAGCCCGCGCAAGGCCAGCCCCAGGGCTGTTCCCCCCGGTTCACGGCTTGTAACCAAGCTGGCCCCAGCAGGCAATAAACCACTGGTGGGCAGCCAGGCGGCTAGGGCGCGCAGCTGAGTGCTCTTACCGCAACCATCAATGCCTTCAAGCACGAGGAATTTTCCCCTGCGGTTTTTTGTCATGGCAGCTTCAGCATCAAGGCATTGGCCACCACAGTGAGGGAACTGAGCGCCATCAACAACGCCGCCAGCGGCGGCGTTAGCAGCAAACCAAAACGCGGCAACAAAAAACCTGCTGCCAAAGGCAGCACGAGCAGGTTGTAGCCAAAGGCCCATGCCAGGTTTTGGCGCACCTTTGCCATGCAGCGTTTAGCGAGCTCCAGGGCTTGGGGCACTGCCATTAGGCGATCGCCTAAAACCACTAGATCAGCGCTGTCTTGGGCAATCTGGGTGCCAGTACCCACCGCAATTCCTAAATTTGCCGCGGCCAGTGCTGGCGCGTCGTTCAGGCCATCTCCCACCATCGCCACCGGTTTTTGAGCCATTTCCAATTTGGCCAATTTCTGGGCTGGGCTTAAGCCCCAAGCCAATTGCTGGAATTCCAGGTTCAAATCACTGGCCAACTGCCGCACCGGGCCCTCACGATCGCCACTCAATACGCCAAGCCCATAACCCCGCTCTTTAAGGCATTTCAAGGCAGCCAGGGCATCTGGCCGCAGGGCATCACGCACCGCTAATAAGCCGAGCAATTGAGTGCCGTGGGCTAAGGCAAGCACCGTGGCGCCCCCTTTGGCTTGAAGCGCTTGCCATTCCACAGCGGCCGTTTGCGGGCGCACGCCTTGCTGTTCAAGCCACTCGAGCCGCCCTAAGCGGCAGGTGTGCTCCATCCCCTCCAGTTCTCCGCTCACCCCTGCGCCTGCAACTGTGCAACTTTCATTGCACTGCAACAGCTTTAAGCCTTTGCCTTCAGCCCCCTGCAACAGGGCCCAGGCCAAAGGGTGGCGAGTGTGTTGCTCCAGAGAAGCCGCCAGTTGCAAAAGACGCAACTCCTCCAAGCCATCAGCCAGGGGCAAACTTGCTTCCACTAAGGGCCTGCCGCGGCTGAGGGTGCCGGTTTTATCGAATAACACCGTGCGCACTGATGCGGCAATTTGCAACACCTCTCCCCCTCTAAATAGCAACCCCATCCGGGCGGCGCGGCCGGTGGCAACACTGATTGCCGCTGGTGTGGCAAGGCCTAAGGCACAGGGGCAGGCCACCACCAAAACGGCGATAGCAAGCTGCAATGCCAAGCCCACCGGAGTGTTTGCCCCAGCCCCAAGGCTGCGGTGATGGCCAGCTGCATGGGGCATACCAGCTAAAACCTGCGGGAAAAGCTCGGTGCCAATCAGCCACCAAAATAAAAATGTAGTTATCGCAAGAGCAAGCACTATCCAGGTAAATCGCCCCGCCCAGCGATCGGCTAAGGCTTGAATTGGTGCCTTGCGGGTTTGGGCCTGTTGCACCAACTGAATCAAACGAGCTAAAGCGGAATCGGCACCGCTACGCAACACCTCTAACTCCAATGGCGCCTGCAGATTTAGGCCGCCAGCAGCAAGCTCAGCGCCGGGTTGCACCAAACGCGGCATCGGTTCACCGGTTAAGCCCGATTCATCAATGCTTGAGCAACCCAGCAACACAACCCCATCCACCGGCAAACGATCCCCCGGCAAGATCCGCAGGCGATCCCCTGGCCGTAGCCCCCCCACCCGCACGGCACGGGGAGGGTGATCGCCAAGCAGAAGCAAAGCGTTATCGGGCTGCAATTCTGCCAACGATTCGAGCGCATCACCAGTGCGGCGCCGGGCCCGATCTTCAAGGAAACGGCCCAACAACACAAACCCCAACAGCATTAGGGGCTCATTAAAAAAACAGCTCCAGCCCACTGCCGGCCAGATCAATGCCACCAAACTGGCAAGGTATGCACTAAAAACGCCTAGCCCCACAAGGCTGTCCATCGCTGGCACGCCACGGCGCAACCCCTGCCAGCCCCGCACCAAAATCATCCGACCCGGCCCCGCAAGCGCAATCGTGGCAACTAAGCCATGCAGCCGCATATCGGCTAACGGCCCCGTTTCACTGAGATGGGCGGCACTACTTATTACCAATAGCGATAAAGCGATTACAAGCTCGCGCCAGCGCTGCCACCAACCCAGGGGAGCTCTGCTTTCGCGTAATTGCTCGAGGGCGCTTTGCTGAGGCCTAATTCGACCCGGGAAACCGAGCCCGGCAAGGCTTTGCAATAAATCCTCTGTCGTTCCTGGGGCATCGAGCTCCACCCAAGCTGTGCGGCTCAATAAATTAACGCTGGCTTCCAGCACCCCGGGTTGCGCTAATAGGCGCTTCTCTACGGCGCTTACGCAGCCGCCGCACTTCATGCCATCGATATCGAGCAGTAAGGCCTGAGAAGTCATACCCCAGGTTAGTTAGAGAAGCTGTCAGCTGCCCAGCCAAAGGTCCACACTGGGGTTCAATCGAGCTAATACCGTGCCGCGCAGCCAACGCAACGACAACTTCATCGATAAAAGCTTCACGGTGATGGCGGATTTGATCTTGAAAGTGTTGCCCACAAACAAACGGGCCAAGGAGGCTTTTGCTTACTACCGCGACGGCATGAGCGCCCAAGGCGATGGGGAGTATGCCGAAGCCCTAGAAAATTACGAGGAGGCACTAAGGCTGGAAGATGATCCAAATGATCGGGCTTTTATTATCTACAACATGGCTTTAGTGTTTGCTAGTAATGGTGAACATCTGAAAGCTTTAGAGCACTATGAGCAGGCACTTGCATTAAATGCAAAAATGCCCCAAGTATTAAATAATATGGCAGTTATTCATCATCACCTCGGCAGTTTGGCCCAAGAGCAAGGTAAAACCGATGAGGCCGATCAATGTTTTGACATCGCTGCAGATTGCTGGACAAAAGCAATTCGTTTGGCTCCAAACAATTACATCGAAGCCCAAAACTGGTTGAAAACCACTGGCCGTGGCAATGCTGATGTTTTCTTCTAATCGGTTGGATTAGCGCCAAGCGCTGCCACTAAAGCTTCCGCAATCGTGCTGGCTTCAAGCAGTTGCAAATCCAAGCCAGCGGCTATCCGGCTAAGTCCACTCCCTTTGGGTACCACCGCCCGACGGAAACCGAGGCGGGCTGATTCCTGTAGGCGCAATTCCAGCTGAGCTACCGGCCTCAGCTGGCCGCCCAGGCCTAGTTCACCCACCAGCACCGTGCCTGGCGGCATGATCAAATCCCTGTAGCTAGCCACCACAGCAGCAGCTACACCAAGATCAGCGGCCGGTTCCTCCACCTCCAAACCACCAGCCACAGCCAGATAACAATCAAATCGGGAAAGGGGGATCCCGAGATGCTTTTCCAACACTGCCAAAATTTGATGCAAACGGTTGGTGCCAATGCCTGTTGCGGTGCGGCGGGGGCTGGCGTAGCTGGTGGTGCTAACGAGGGCCTGCAGCTCAACTACCAGGGGCCT
>NZ_CEXBMR010000068.1:0-1941 GCF_982614295.1 Synechococcus sp. | reverse complement strand
GGCTGCGTTATCGCTAGAGCTGAGTTGATCCACCAAGCGGCGCCAGCGCAATTTCACCTGTTGGGCTGATTCTTCAGCGCTCACATAAAGCACCGAGTGGCGTAGAGCCATGGCTTGGGCGCTCTGCAGCAAAAGGGTGCTCTTGCCAATGCCTGGATCGCCTCCCAGCAACACCAAAGAGCCAGGCACCAAACCACCCCCAAGCACCCTATCCAGCTCGCCATAGCCGCTAGCAAGTCTTTGCAGCGGCCTATCCCCCACCGCATAGATGGGTTCTGAGCGGCGCGCCACAGCTGCTGTTTGATTTTCAGCTGGAGCACTCACCAAACGACGCCTACGGCTATCGCTCGCAACCACCACCTGCTCCACAAGCGTGTTCCAGTTACCGCAGGCGGAACAACGGCCAAAAAACTGTCGTGATTGGGCACCGCAGCTTTCGCATACGTAATTGGTGCTGCTTTTTGCCAAAGTTTTGTGAAGGTTGATGTGATTTTCTACATAAAAGCAGCCAAACCTCGGTTGAGTGGTCCAACTGTTCCGTTGTTGATTGTGCCTCTATGGCAGTTACCGCTGCACCGCCAAACGGGAAAGAAATCATCCTGGTAGTAGACGACGAAGCCAGTATCCGTCGCATTCTGGAAACGCGTCTCACGATGATTGGTTATCAGGTGATAACCGCCGCCGATGGTGAGGAAGCCCTAGAAGCCTTCCGCCGTCAGCCCGCCGATTTGGTGGTACTAGACGTGATGATGCCAAAACTTGATGGCTACGGCGTTTGCCAGGAGCTGCGCAAGGAATCAGATGTGCCCATCGTGATGCTCACCGCCTTAGGCGATGTGGCAGATCGGATTACTGGTTTGGAGCTTGGCGCCGACGACTACGTAGTGAAGCCATTCAGCCCTAAAGAGTTGGAAGCGCGAATTCGTTGCGTTTTGCGCAGGGTGGACAAAGATAATCACGGTGGCTCTGGCCTTCCCAATTCAGGGATGATCCAGGTGGGGCAGATAAAAGTAGATACAAATAAAAGGCAGGTTTATCGCAACGACGAACGAATCCGCCTCACCGGCATGGAATTCAGCCTTCTAGAGCTATTGGTGAGCCGCTCCGGGGAATCCTTCAGCCGCGGTGAAATCCTTAAAGAGGTTTGGGGCTATACCCCAGAACGGCATGTGGATACCAGGGTTGTGGATGTGCATATTTCCCGTTTGCGCTCAAAGCTGGAAGATGACCCTGCAAATCCAGAACTTATCCTTACCGCCCGCGGGACGGGTTACCTTTTTCAACGAATCATCGACGGCGCCAGCGGCGACGGAGGCTAATTCTCCATGGCGGAGCCCCAATCCCTGCCGGGCCGCATGCGCCGGCCGAGGCCCCGCCGTGCCATGCGGCGGCTGGTGATCTGGTATCGCCGCACCGGCCCGGTAATAAGCCTGGTGGGGAGATTTGGCATTGGCTTTGGCCCTGGTTTTAACCCTTTTGTTAATGCCAGCCCGCCTGGACCCCGCATCGCAATTGCAGTTGATGGCATGGGGGGCGATTTCGCCCCCGGCCCGATCCTTGAAGGTTGCCTTGATGCGATTGATCAACTGGGCTTGAAGGTGTTGTTTGTTGCGGAAGAAGCACCTTTAAAAGCAGCCATTAAGGCACTTAAATTGGAGGCGCGGCTGAACCAGGCAACAGCGCAAGGGGCTTTGGAAATAGTGCCCGCTGGACCCACAGTTGGGATGAACGAGGAAGCCACCGTTGTGCGTCGCAAACGCGATTCCAGCATCAATTTGGCGATGGATCAGCTTAAAAACGGCGCTGCCCTTGCGGTGTATTCAGCGGGTAATTCCGGGGCAGTGATGGCCTCTGCCATTTTTAGGCTGGGGCGGCTGAAGGGCATCGAGCGCCCTGCCATCGGCGCCCTTTTCCCCACCAAAGATGTGAACCGTCAGGTGT
>NZ_CEXBMR010000067.1:0-7144 GCF_982614295.1 Synechococcus sp. | reverse complement strand
ATTGAGCTACTCCTGCCCCGCCAACATTCGCCTGAGGATTCACACCAAAAACCTTGGCGATTGGCCTTGTGCTAGCAAGATCAAATAGGCCATAGCGCATAGAAAGATCGCGCCCTGGCTTTAATTCCACTACGCCCCCTATTGCCGCAAGGGGATTAACAGGCATGTCGTAAATTGAAAGATTTAGTGTGTTATTTAGGCTCGAATGTATGTAGTAATCGTATATGGGGGAATAAATAAAATCAGGATTAATTGAAAGTATCCCGCCTTTAATGCCAAGTAGGCCATCGCCACTGCTGCGACTAAGTGTTGCTTGAGTGAGCCAAAAGCCACTCTCATGGGCCACTTGTTGTAAGGGGATATATGCACCAATCTCTGAATTGAAGTTTGGATTGCCATTGTAAAAATTAACACTGGTATCTAAACGCCAGTGATCTATTTCGCTCCAGAGCTTTGTTTCTTTTTTGAGGCCGGAGCCGATCGCAATTGAGCCAACAGTTTGTTGTATCCAATTTCTAGTTTGCTTTGTGCCACCACTGGGGTTAAGCATTGGTTCTACTTGTGTTTGCAGGCTAAATTGAATCCAATCAGGTATATCTAAATTGTTTTGTAAGCTAAACCATGGAGCTGCTTGTTCTAAAGGTGCTGATTCATCCGCTTGTAGCTGAAGTTGAAATAACGGATTTACAAGTAATATTATTCCCACAATTATTTGATTACGATAAATTTTTAACATCTTAATGAGAGGCTGATCTCAATTTATTTTCAATCTATTTTAGTAGTTCTCCCACTGCTTGCAAGGAGCCGCTTGATCTTGCTGAAAGCAAATCCACTGTGTGATTGCTGAGTATCGTTGCTTTAGAGGTATGCAGCCCAATGCAATTTCAAGACATTATTCAAACCCTCAACCGTTTCTGGGCTCAGCAAGGATGTTTGATCCTGCAGCCATACGACACTGAGAAAGGAGCGGGAACCATGAATCCTCATACGGTGTTACGAGCAATTGGTCCAGAACCCTGGGCGGTTGCTTATCCAGAACCATGCAGAAGACCAACTGATGGTCGCTATGGCGATAACCCAAATCGCGCTCAGCACTATTTTCAATATCAAGTGTTGATCAAGCCATCGCCTAACGGCATCCAAGAAACCTATCTTGAATCCTTAGCTGCCCTTGGAATTAAAGCAGCAGAGCACGACATTCGCTTTGTTGAAGACAATTGGGAATCACCAACCCTCGGGGCTTGGGGTGTGGGCTGGGAGGTGTGGCTTGATGGTATGGAGGTTACCCAGTTCACTTATTTCCAGCAATGTGGAGGGATCGATTGCCGGCCGGTATCAATTGAAATCACCTATGGCCTTGAAAGATTGGCTATGTATCTGCAGGATGTAGAAAATTTATGGGATTTAAAATGGAATGATAAATACTCCTATGGTGATATTTGGCTGCCATTTGAAAAAGGTCATTGCACCTATAACTTCGAAGCCTCAAATCCGGAACGCCTGAAGCAATTGTTTGAAATTTATGAAGCAGAGGCTAAGGATTTATGCGAAAGATCATTGCCTGCCCCCGCTTTAGATTGGGTGCTCAAATGCAGCCATACATTTAATTTATTAGAGGCGAGAGGAGTAATTTCGGTAACAGATCGCACCGCCATCATCGCCCGCATCAGGCATCTGGCAAAACAGGTAGCTGAGGCTTGGTTAGCGGAGCGGGAGGCTTTGGGCTTCCCCTTGCTCCAAAGGTAAAACCGGCACTGCCGGTGCATCTGTTGTATTGCTGCATAAATCCAAAACAATGCGGGCTGGAACGGTTCCACCACTTGGGATTTTCCAAGCTTCCCACTGCCCATCAATGCGCCAGGTTTGCCTCAAGGTGTCGCATTGAACCGCCACTGCCGTTGCTAAAGAACGTATATTTCCAAGCTCTGCCCGATTTGGTTTTACTAAAGTAATTCGTACTCCGCCTGGATGGAGGCGCCATCCTTTCCAATCCACTGCGGTATTGCCGTACCATCTCCAGCCACTTGGCTCAATAAGTAATTGCTGAGCTCGATCTCTTCTTTCGGCGGCACTAAGTAATAACGCTGCACTTGCACCTCCGCTTGCTAATTCAGGGGGTAAAACCTGTGTTTGATTAATTGTTGCTGCTGGTAATTTTAATATAGTTCCAATTGCTAAGCGTTCTGCAATTACAGTGGGGTTTAATTTTATTAATGCGGCTAAAGAAATACCTTGCTTGCGGGATATGGCCTCCAATGTGTCGCCAGCCTGCACCATAATAGTGGGATTCGTTGTTAATGGCTGAGCCAATATCATTGAAATCGGACTAAACGTGAGTGCCAGTAGGGCCAAGCGGGCCAAAGGATTCATTTTTTTTACTTAATAGCTTGCAAGCTATCGGTTGCATCGCGCTCGTCTAGGGGGGGAAGCTTCTAAAACGGCCGCTGCAGTGGATAAATGGTTTTTTTGCCCCTCTCAAAACCGTTGCAACGCAAATGGGGATTGGCGTTTTTGATGTTTTTGCTAATGATTGCCTGGTTGCAGTGGCGCTGGCCGCGGCCGGGTCCGCTGGATCCTGTTTGGCAAGCGGATGCCCCTCAGCTAACGCTCAAGGGCAGATTGGGGAGGCGCCTGCAGCAAATGAGCCCGAGTGGATGCAGGTCTGTTCTACTGCTCGATTTGCCCCATAGCGGCCGTAGCGATCTGATATTGCCCAATTGCGGCCCGTGGCAAGAGGGTTGGCGCGTGCAGGTGCATGGTCGATTGCAAAAACCAAGCTCTGCAGTTCATCCTTTGCTTGGTGATGGCGGCCAGAGGATGGCGCGACAAGGAATATTTAGCCGTTTAGTTGTAACTCGCGTGCAGGTATTAGATACACAACAACCTGCCATATTGCGGCTGCGTCAGCATCTAAGTAAAAAATTTCAACAGGCTGCAGGGCCAGAGGCAGGCCCTTTATTAGCGGCATTGTTAATGGGTAGTGCTGTTGTGGATCTGCCAGAACAACTTCAACAACAATTTCGGGCGGCAGGGCTTAGCCACGCCTTAGCGGCAAGTGGATTTCATCTCACTGTATTTCTGGGTTTAGTGATGGCTTTAGTGCGTGGCAAAAGTAAATCTCTACAGCTAACGGCAGGGTTAGGGGCAATGGCTTTATTTCTCTTACTGGCGGGTCCGCAACCTTCGGTATTAAGGGCTTTGCTTATGGGGGCCGCGGCATTGCTGATTAAAACAAATGAAGAACGCAGTAAACCGCTGGGTTTACTGGTGTTTAGTTTGTTTCTTTTACTGCTATGGCAGCCAGCATGGTTATGGGATGTTGGTTTTCAGCTCAGCGCATCTGCTACCGCTGGTTTAATCCTCACGGCTCCCAGATTGGAAAAGCATTGCCATGCGCTGATTGCGGTGCCGTTAGCAGCATGGTTGTGGACCTTACCTCTGCAACTTTTGCATTTTGGTGTGGTTCCTATTTATGCCGTGCCAGCCAACTTGCTTGCTAGCCCACTTATATCGGTGTTAACACTTGGATCGATGGCAAGCGCAGTGGTGGCTTTAGTGCTTCCTCCTCTACTTGCACCATTGGTATGGCTTTTACAATTTCCAATTCAGGGCTTGTTGTTATTAGTAAAAATAGCCACTCAATTGCCTCTTGCATTATTATTTACTGGGCGTATTACGCCATGGTTGGTTTTAATTTTTAGTTTTGGTTTATTATCGTGGCTGTTGCCACTACATCGTTGGCGCTTTTATGGCTTAATGGCGATGGTTGTTGCCAGTATTTGGCAACTGTATGGTTTAGTGCAAGATCAGCTTTTATTAGTTCATCAAGTCTCCGGCAGTTTATTAATTGCTAGATATCAAGCAAGGGCTGCATTAATAACAACAGATGCTAGTGGATACAGTTGTTTAAGGGCAAAGCGTTTGCAGCAAGGTTTAGGGATTGCTCGTTTGGATTGGTTGGTTTTGTTAGATCCTGTTGCCTCCGATGCAATTTCATGCTGGAAGCAGCTCAGCGGATTAGTGCAAACGATGCCACAAGGATTAGTGCGCAGTGAAGGATTGAGTTTTCAGAGTATGCCGGATTCACCAGGAGCAGGAATTTTGCAATTTGGTAAGAAACGTTGGGGAATTTTCCCTCAGCCAATAATTAATAGCGACGCAGTACTACCTCAGCTTGATGGAATCTGGCTAGGTAGATCACCAAATGCACGGGAGCTGATCCCAATAAAAGCAAAAGCAGTTTGGGTAAGCGGGATGAAACGCAATAAGGCTGCATCCAGCCAAAGCAGATGGCAATTTACCGGGGAACGGGGCTCGCTAAGCTGGTGATGTTCAGAAATTCTGAACCATGGAGAGGTGGCTGAGTGGTCGAAAGCGAACGATTCGAAATCGTTTGAAGTGAAAGCTTCCGTGGGTTCGAATCCCACCCTCTCCGTTCCCGAAAGGTTTTAGATAGTTCCAGGAAGACCTGCTTCCATTGCTAATACTAGCTTTATATCTGCTGAAAGTTCCACAAGGTCACCTAAAGTTCCAGAAAATACGCCCATTGTGTTGTTGGAAGTGTTGCTGGAATTTCTGCTAGTGTTGTTGGATAAAAAGCGTGTTGTTGGATTGCTGAAATGCCTCTCACCGACTCACAAGTTCGCGCCCTAGCTGCAGGTGAGACCAGGCAAAGCAAATCGGTAGGCGATGCTCTGATCGTGGTGATTGAGCCTCTCAATAAAGGAGGTGGTAAGTCCTTTGAGGGACGCATGCGTTTCCCATCTGGGCGACAGGGAAAGCAAGTACCGGTAAGAATTGGTCCCTATGGCAAGGGAGTTGGGCACTGGTCATTAAAGGAAGCACGGGATGAATGGGAACGAATCAGGTGTTGGAGCAAGCAAGCAGGCTTAGACCCACGGGAGTTAAAGCGGCAAGAGCAGCAACCAGCTGTCCAACAACACACAGGTCCAACACTCGAGCAAGCAGCAGAGGCTTTCCTTGAGCGTTCAACTGCCAGGGAAGTAACTAAGAAGGGCTATCGCAATATGCTGTGGAACCAGGTGCTGCCGGTACTTGGAGCAGATACTCCGGTTGCCAAGTTCTCTTGGGATTGCAATCAAAAGGACGGAAGAAACGGCCGGCAGGTGATTCTTGATTTAAAAGCAGCGATTGAACGCCGGGCTCCAGTTCATGCGGACAGAGTGCTAATGGTTCTGCGTCAGATTTTTAACTACGCAATTGATCAAGGTTGGATAGAACGGGATCAAAACCCAGCGCTTTGTAGTAGGGGAGTTAAATCAAGGCACATATCAATACCTCATGCATCACTGAGCTGGGAGCAACTCCCCAAGTTCTTTGAAGACCTAAAGGGAAACGAGGGAAAGGGATCGGTGATAACCATCGCAGCGGTAAAGCTGGTGTTCATGAGCTTCCTGCGGGTTAGTTCCGTAGCCGGCATGAGATGGGTAGAGATTGACGAGAAACAGAATCTGTGGCGAGTACCAGCAGACCGCATGAAGAATGGCAAAGAACATTTAGTGCCACTAACGGATCCTATGAATGATCTGTTCGATTCCATAAGGAAACTAGAACTGAGCAAAGATTTTGTATTGCCCTCACCAAGGGGATGGAAGGGCCACCTAAATCCATCTTCTATAAATCAACATTTGGTCAAAATGGGATACAAGAACATATTGCGAGCTCATGGAATCAGATCTATTCCTATGACTGCTGGACAGGAAGTATTGGGATTTTCATCTGAGTTAATTCAACGTCAATTAGCTCATGCTATTGGTGACAAAGTGAGGCAGGCTTATGACAGGTCAGAGTTTATAGAAGAGAGAAAAAAATTTATGGTTGCTTGGTGCGACGCACTTTTGCAGCAGGGCATGGTGATATAAAAACTTCACTATATACAGATTCTGTTCCCCCGCGAGCATGTTGAATTTGCGCATCCATCCATCCGTGAATATCTTTATCTATCCAAACAACAGTTCGCGCACCTATAGAGATTTGCTTAGGGAAAGTACCTGTGGAAAGGAGCCTGTAGATAGAGGTCTTGGATAGACCAGTCATGGCCTTTACCTCCTTGAGCCTTATGAAACGTCCTGGGACTTGAGTCAAGTTAATAGCTTTAGTTGTTAGCAAGTTTGGCTTAGTGCAAAAAAATATGCAATAGGATAATCAGGACAATAATCGGACATTTGCTTTGTCCTTTATGTCCTTAAATTGTCCTTTAATTGTCTGCATAATGTCTGCTTTTGCCTCTTCCTTGAGGATTTCTATCGAGCATGATTAGGGTTGACATGGAGCATTTCACTGTGAAACAAAATTAAGAAAAAGAATTTGTAAATGTGAAGGCTGGGCATTAAGTTTCCCTTGAATTAGGGTGACTTATTATTAAATTGTATTCGCTAATTCTCCGAATACACATGCAGAATACCCATGAATGACCACACATTTGTTATTCGTACAGACAAAACTCTGCACGAAAAGATTCGTAAATTAGCCTACCTGGCTAACACAAGCCGCAGCGCCGCTATTCGGAAGCTCTTAAGTAGCCAAGAAGAGAAGGCGCAGCTTTTAGTTCTAACAAGTTAAAAAAAAAGACGCCGGCCGGGCGTCTAAAAGTTCCTTTATTACACCCAGTCTACCATGGAAAAAGATTATGTTTTGCCCTCAGATACCCTGAGGTTTCTTGAGATATTAGGAAAAGATCCTGCTTCAACAAGAGTAAGGATGATTCCTAACAAAAAGTCGATTTGTCGTGCGCCACAAAAAGGTATCTGCTTGCCAGAGACTTTGATGGAGTGGAAAACAAAAATGGCAAGTATTTATCTTGTCGTGAATGACGGAGGAGATGATGATGCCAGCATTACAAAATGCCTTGCTTTATTTCTTGAACATGATGAGCTGAAAATTGAAGAGCAGGCCATCTGTTGGAAAGGCATTCTTCCTGAGCCTTCAATGCAAGTTTATACAGGTGGTAAAAGCCTACATCAATACTGGGTTTTTGAAGAACCAGTAGATCCAGAACGATGGCGTGAATTAACACAGAAAGCGATTATTAGATTTAGATCAGATCCAACTGTAAGTAATCCTTCCCGGCTGATGAGATTGCCAGGTTACACCTACTTTAATAAAGAAGGGTCTCCTAGTGTTA
>NZ_CEXBMR010000066.1:0-7146 GCF_982614295.1 Synechococcus sp. | reverse complement strand
AGAGCACTACCTTGACACGGTAGGAGTCACTGGTTCGATTCCAGTATCGCCCATTCAATTTTCAGATCGATGCAAGAGCGCGTGGTGGTGGTGGGTTTTGGCCGTTCCGGCACGGGTGCAGCCCGCTTACTAAAAGCCCAAGGGGTTGACGTTTGCCTGCTTGAAAGTGGCAACAGCGCCGATTTACAGAGGCGCGTTAATTGTTTAACAGCAGAAGGGATAAATGTTGAACTAGCCAAACCACTCACCTTGGCAAGTTTTGCTGTTTTGCCTGAGCGGGTGGTGCTCAGCCCAGGCATTGCTTTTGATCACCCGGTAATACAGCAATTGCGCGATCAAGGTGTTGCTGTGGTGGGTGAGATGGAAGTGGCCTGGAATGGTTTCAATGGAGTGCCTTGGATTGGTGTAACTGGAACTAACGGAAAAACCACTGTTACCAGCTTGCTGGGCCATCTACTCCAACAAGCTGGCTTAGATGCACCGGTATGCGGCAACATCGGCAGCTCCGCCGCTGAACTAGCCCTGGAGCGCCGCGATGGAGCTACCCCCGCATGGGCGGTAGTGGAACTAAGCAGTTTCCAAATCGAAGCGGCCCCATCGGTGGCGCCAAAAATTGGTATCTGGACCACCCTCACTCCAGATCATCTTGATCGCCACAGCAATGTGAATAACTACCGCTCAATCAAGGCGAGCCTGCTGCGCCGAAGTGAGATTCAAATACTTAATGCAGATGATCCTGATCTTTGTTCCCACGCCAGCGACTGGCCTCGGGCCCTATGGGTTAGCGCCAAACCAAAACAACAATTGCCTGCCGGTATCAACACCCATATCTGGATCGAATCAGGCCATGTTCACAACAAAAATGGGCCCCTATTTCCTGCATCTGCCTTAGCAATGCCTGGCAGCCACAACAAACAAAATCTCGTTCTTGCCACCGCTGCTGCTTTACAAGTGGGCTTAAGCGCAAACCAAATTGAACAGGGTTGCCGCAGTTTCCCTGGGGTGTGCCATCGGCTTGAACTAATTGATACTCAAAATGAAGTTTTCTTTTACAACGACAGTAAGGCAACTAATTACGACGCTTCTTTAGTTGCTTTAAAGGCGCTTCCTGGTCCTTTGGTTTTACTGGCGGGGGGCAGGGCTAAAAGGGGGGAGCCAGCAGCTTGGCTAAAGGCATTGGAACTAAAAGCAAAAGCGGTGGTGCTTTTTGGAGAAGCAACGCCAACTTTCAATGAATTACTCGGCGCTAGCGGCTACGGCGGCAAGATTGAATTAAGGGAGGGCTTAGCTCAAGCAGTGCCGCTGGCAGCGCAATTGGCTAAGGAATTAGGGGCGAATGCAGTATTGCTATCGCCCGCATGTGCCAGCTTTGATCAGTATGAAAATTTTGAACAACGGGGCGATCATTTTCGTGAGTTAGTGGAGGCACTCAAAAATTAATTATGAACAAACAACAATGGTGGCTAATGAAAAGTGAACCAGATGTATTTGGTATAGCTCATCTAAAAGCTGAAAACACCACTCTTTGGGATGGAATTCGCAATTACCAGGCTCGGAACTTTATGCGTACTATGCGTATTGGTGATCAGGCATTCTTTTATCACTCCAATGCCAAGCCTCCCGGAATTGTGGGCTTAATGGAAGTGGTGGAAACAGGAATTACAGATCCAAGCCAATTCGAGCCAAGCAGCAAATATTTTGATCCAGCTTCAAAAGTGGAAGCCCCTAGGTGGGACTGCGTAAAGTTGAAGTATTCGGGCACGTTTAGCGAATTATTAAGCTTGGAAAAACTTCGGCAGCTGTTCACAGAAGAAACATTGCCAGTAATACGCCGCGGCAACCGTTTATCAATCCTGCCGATTGCCAGCTCTAGTGCCGCCAAACTTTTGGAAATTCTTGGCAATCCTGTGTTCTAAGTGAGATACAAACTGGCGCGATAGCAAAAGCAACGCTAATTTTCTAGCAAATTAATTATTTTGTTGCCATGGCCGCCGCCCTCCCTGTGGGAGCAGTAATCAAAACCGGTTACGCAGCGTTTAGCAAAGCGCCTTTTTTGTTTGTAGGATTTACTCTTATTGGTGGTGGAATTAATTTAGCGAGCCAATTCATTCAAGATCAAGCAAGTAAAAGTATCCAGGAGAGTGCTGAATTTGGCATTGGATGGGTATTTATATTTCTTTTGGGATTAAGCATCAATATAGTTGCCAGCCTTTGGATGAATCTCGGCTTATTTCGTGGCGCTTGGAGAGCCTTAAACGGCGAGATACCTATTATTAAAGACTTTGTGCGTTGGGATTTCCGAGCAATTAGGCGTTTGCTTTGGATGGCCATACTTTTACTAGTAATTAATTTGATAGTGCTTATAACTGCCGCTTTAGCGGGAGGTTTAGCAAGCTTAATTCGCCTCGAACTATTTTTTGTACCTCTATTTGCAGGGAGTTTAGTATTAATTTACTTAGCTGTTACACAAATGTTTCATGTGCCCATTGTGGTAGCGCAAGGCGAGCGGGCGATGCAGGCTTTTAGGCACGGCCGAAAAGTTGTAGATCCTCAGTTTTGGCGTTTGTTGGGGTTTGGGCTACTGATGATTCTAATAACTTTGGCGGGATTGTTACTCTGCGGTATAGGTATTCTTGTGGCAGCGCCAGTTGTAGTTTGCTGCCTCGTGGCTGCTTACCAACACCTTTTTAATAGTGATGATTGCACTGGCTTTTTAACAGACGTCCGCCAGGGCTAACGCCATACAAAAAGAAGCGGCGGCTTCACGATTCCAGCCCCCTTCTGCACCCCGCAGGCCGGCTGCACTTGTTAATACAAAACGCAAGGCCCAACTGCGGATGTCACCTTTAAGTTCAAGCCACCAAGAACCCTGTTCTAGGCAAAGTTCTAAATTTTCCTCTGCCATTAGCTGCTCCTTACAGCTTTCATATTGATCGATGAGTTTGGCGCAGAGATTGCGCAGCTGCTCAAACTCCTCGAGGGTGAGTTCTAGGGCCCATGCCTCAGCAGCAATCAACACTTGGTAACTAGAACGCTTTTTATCTATTGCTAGCCGCCAACCAAACCCCTCTCGTTGCATCAGCCGGGCAAAAGATCGGGCAAATCCTGCTCATCGCTGAGTTCCGTAATGGCCCTTTGAACAGGCTTCACCATCGAATCCTCGAGCAGACCTTCAAAATCATCAAAACGTCTTTGCTTTGCCCTAAAAGCAATGCGCACAGTAGTGAGATACCTATTGGTTGAATGGCGCATCAAGCTTTCGCCGCGTTTAGCAAGTTCGTTAGCTCCAGGCTGCTGGCTTAGCGACATCGATGGGTATCCCAATTTCTTGTATCAACATAACTCCCTGCTCTTTTGTTGCTCGGCCAAAGCTGCACCGGGTGGAGGCAAACGATCCGCAGACATCTCGAATTGCTTCTCAATGCTCTTAATTTGGCTAGATATCGGCATTTTGGCCAAGTGTTCTGCAAAGGTTTCAGTATTCGTTCCATTAACTAGCTGATTGGGCCACGGAACACTTGCAATTGATTTGGGCAGCTCCAGCACCTTGGTGGGCTGGCAAGCCCACGCAGGCTCTAGCCCTGAATTGCTTTACCTGCCTCCCCTCAGTAGCCCTGGCAGCCTGCCCCTAATTCCAAGCCTTGTGGCTCTTGAGGGGCCGCGCCCTCTGCTGGGTCAACAGGTGCTAGACGCAGGCGCACAAGGCCGTTGCCAGCGCAATTTCAAAACAAAGCTCTATCAAAATGCCGCTTGCCCCGCAGCTCAAAGGGCAGCTGCCTCCCTATTGCAAGGCATATGGCAACAATTGCCCCCAAATCGCATTCCTGAACGCCTTGTGCTCACTGCCCCAGTGGAGGGTTTCAGCAGTTATCGCAACTGGTTACAGCAATGGGGAGCCAGCTTGCCCGTGCCAGAACTGGCTTTGGTGGATGAATCCACCGCCGCGGCCTTAGGAGCGGGCTTACCGCCAGGCAGCTTGGTTTTAGTGCTTGATATGGGCGCTGGTACCACGGATTTATCCCTGGTGCGCCTCGAAGGCGGTGAAGGCAAGGCGATGCCCATGGCCCAATTGCTGCGCTTTGCAGGCAATCAGCTGCCCCTCAGCAGCAATGCGGTGAAAACAGCTCGTGTAATTGGCAAAGCCGGCGCTCAGGTGGGGGGGCGCAGCATCGATCACTGGTGGGCAATTGCCCTTGGCGCACCCGAACCTGTTCCAGAACACTGGTTAGAAGCCGCAGAAAAATTAAAATGTGCCCTGAGCCAAGCAGATAACGCCCAAGTGCGGCTGGAATCGCGGTTGCTCCAAGGCAGCCGCCAGCAATTGGAACAAGTGCTCGAAAGCCAGGGATTGCCGCTTTTACTGCAAGACCTACTCGGTGATATCAGCGCTGCCGCCCGCAGGGCTGGTGAAAATCTGGCGAGTATCGATGGGGTTCTAGCGGTAGGAGGCAGCAGTGCCCTGCCATGGCTGCAAAACTGGTTAAACGAAAATGTTCCAGGTGTGCGCTTACCGGTGCTCCAACCCAGTGCAGCGGTGGTTTTGGGTGCCCTAGCCATGACCCCAGCCCTACGGCTTATCGATGTATTGAGGCAAGGGGTAAGCCTGCGCTGCTGGGATAGACGTATGGGTGGACATTATTGGCATCCCTTATTTGTTGCAGGCCAGGGATGGCCCACCCCTCAACCCCTAGAAATTGTGCTGGCTTGCCAGGAGGGGCAAACAAAATTGGAACTGCAACTGGGCACTCCCAAAAACGAAAGTCGCGCCGAGGTGGTTTTTATAGACGGGATACCAAAACTGCAAGCAAGATCAGCAGGTGAAGCAGCTGTAAAACCATGGCGAGCAAAAGCCCTGGAACTATCCCTTGTGCCCCCTGGCAGAGGGGGGGAAGATCGTTTCAAGTTGCGATTTCACATTGATAAGCAATGCCAAATTTGGCTTGGCGGCATCGATTTGCAGTTAAACCAACCCCTGAAAGAAGAGCTGCTCGGCCAGCTCGAATGAATAAGCGCCGTTCCAGATTGTCTTGGCTATGGGTGGGCAGCACCCTTGGAGCTGTTTCCATCTTTGTGATCGGCTTAGGGCTTTGGCAACAGCAATTGCCAAAGCGGTTGCAACGTTCTGCCCAAAGCGGCGATCTCGGCGCCTGCCTGCGGCTCGGACGCCAACTGGGGGCGCTTCAACCACTGCGGCCCAAAGAGGCAGCCCTGGTGGAAAGCTGCCTGCAACGCCAGGCCCAACGCAGCTGGGATGGGGGTTTGTGGTGGGCAGCGTTAGATCAACAAAGACAATTAATCCGCCGCAGTGGCAACCCTGCAAAGGCAGATCGTCAATTGCAGCAATGGCGGCAACAACTACGCAGCAAAGTAATTCAAAGATTCCTTAGGGGTGAAATGCCCCAAGCCCTATCGCTAATTAGCAGCAGTGGCGAAAACCGCTTCCCCGAGGGGCAAGACCTCCAAAATTCGCTGCAAGAGAATTGGGCCGCCAATCGATTCCACCTTGAGCAAGCCCAGCTCGTTGGCAAAAAAGGCCAGTGGTGGGAGGCAAACAATCAACTAAATCAGCTAAATCATCCCTGGTGGATAGGGCAAGCACAAGCCATGCGCCAAACCGTAGATACCCAAATTAAAGCGCTGCAGCGGCTGAAGCAACAACAAAACAGCCATGCCGCAATGCCGCAAGCTGGCGCTTCTGAAACAGCGGCACCCGGTGCAGCAGCTCTCGATGCAAGGATCCGCCAATTACAAGCGGCTGGCAAATCAGACTGGGCTGCTTTTCAAGCCGCCTGCCAAGAACTGGGGGGGGTGGTGCGAGAAGACGGTCCTGAAAGCAGCTGCCAAGGCCGAATGAGAAGATAAACAAAAGTGTGTAAACGGCGATGCAGCCAGGCAATCGAGTTCGGGTACAGCAATCAGTTGTTGTGTTTACCCATCCAGAAAATCGCGGCAAAGCCTTTGATATGAAGGGGCAGGAGGGGGAGATAAATTCAGTATTGAATGATTGGAAAGGCAAACCAATCAGCCCAACCTTGCCTGTTGTGGTTGCTTTTGGACGCTATAAAGCTCACTTTCGCAGCGATGAGCTGGAATTGATTAACTGAAACGAGCTTCAATTCGTTCCTGGCTTAAGCAACAACACCCCCTCCTCTCCATCCACCTCCTGCAGCATTAGGTGGATAAATTCCTGGCGGCTGGTGGGTACAACTCTGCCAACGAAATCCGGTTGGATGGGCAGCTCCCTGTGGCCTCGATCCACCATCGCTAGAAGTTTCACGCTGGCGGGCCGCCCCCAACCCTGGAGTGCCTCCAGCGCAGCCCTCACAGTGCGTCCGGTGAAAACCACATCGTCTACAAGCACCACTGTGCGGTTATCAATACACACCGGTAAATCGGTTGGTTGAACCAATCGAGTTCCCAATCGGCCGAGGTCGTCGCGATGAAAAGTTGGATCTAATACCCCCTGGGCGATGGGTTCACAAAGTATTCGTTGTAATTCAGCTGCCAACACTTGGGCAAGAGCCACCCCCCTGGTGGGAATCCCCAGCAGCACTAACTGCTTAGGATCGGCAACGCTCTCAATTACTTGGGAACAAAGCCGCAATACGGTGCGATGCAATTCTTCAGAATCAAGGATCCAAACCCGTTCGCAATTTTGGGGAGGGAATTCAGATCGCCCCATAACAGCAATTAATCAAGCATTAAATATGTGAAGAAGCTTAGTTGGCGCTATTTCTTTGGTGCTTGAAACCTGACGCCGCCAGCTAAATGCAAATCCTGGGCACATATTGGCTGTAACTTGCCTCATATCTAAGCCCTGTATTGGGTGACAGCAGCAACACCTCCCAGCACCGATCAGGCACTGAAAGGGCGCAGTCTTAGTTCTGTAGCGCCTGTTGTGTTAGTAGTTCTTGATGGCTGGGGCGAAAATCCAAGCGAGCAAAACAACGCCATACGCATGGCGAAAACGCCAATCATGGATGCCCTTTGGCATGCCTATCCCCATACCTTGATCCATGCCAGCGGTGCCCATGTGGGTTTACCCGAAGGTCAGATGGGAAATTCCGAAGTGGGTCACCTCACCATTGGTTCTGGGCGAGTAATCCGGCAAGAATTAGTAAGGATTAGCCAGGCGGTGAAGAAAGG
>NZ_CEXBMR010000065.1:0-7393 GCF_982614295.1 Synechococcus sp. | reverse complement strand
ACCAGCCCCATGAAAATTTCATCTTCCCAGAAGAGGTTCTGCCACGTGGAAACGCGCTCTAAGCCCTTCTAATTTCATCAACATTGGCGCCCTCGAGGCGCCTTTTTATTGGTTAAAATTGGTGAGTCCCGCTGACAGTGAAGTGGTGCTTTGATCCTTGGATCGAAATGCCGAATGCTTTACCGGTCAGCATCATCCAACCAGGAGGAGGTGTTCGTGCCCCACAGTTCCAACATGCAGGGTTTGCTGATCGCGGAGAAAGCCGCCTGATAAAGGCGTTTGTTTCCTGATCAAACGGTTTCGCGCCATAGCGAACCCGACGAGAGCCCCCGCTCTGCGGGGGCATCGTTCCATCATTTAAGGATAATTATATAGTTGCCATTTGTTTGATTCTTATTTATTCCAAGTAATTTTGCTAATTTTTGTTTAACTGGCCCGTCTTTAAATTCTGAATAATTTTCGATTTTATTCCACGAGCCAACTACAGCGCTTGCACCTTCTTTCTTGAGGGCGCTTAGTAATTCATTGCTTACTGCTTCAGGTGTAACTAGCCAACCTTTGCGATCGCTTAAATAAAGCAAGGTGGGATCACCTGCAGTAACACTTATTAGCGGTTTGTTTTTTGGAGTAGTGGTTTTAATTTCCTGAGCCTGAGCCCAGATATCACTATTGTTGGGATTTTCTTTGCCCCAATAATCCAGTTGCAACACCGTAAAACTAATAACTAACACCAGCCCTAAAGCAACTGCCAACCAACGCTTTCCAATTTTAGTTGACTTTTGTTGAAGTTTTTGCCAAGCCTTACCAAGCAGCGGGCAAGCAAATAGCAACAATGGCAATTGGTAATACTCGTGGATATAACTAGAACTAGGCGCTAGAGCTCCTGCAATTAACACCACCCCAAGGCCCAGTGGCAGCATTCCCTCTGCTTCGTTTTGTTTTGGTAACCACAGGCCAAAAACTAATAGAGGTAACCCCAGCACTGCTAAACCGCGCAAGCTAAAACGCAGCAAGATATCGCCCCAATAACGCCAGTTCAACAAATCAGCCCAGCTGTAGCGAGAGGCTTTGCTGCCCCAAAAACCAAAGCTCAAGCCTGTTTCTAGAAATAGCTGGTGGGCATGGGCATACCAAGCCACCGTTGCAAGCAAGGCGATTACCCCTGCAAGCCATAGCGGCCAGCGCCGCCAGCCCAGCCATAACAGCGGTATGCCAAGCCAAAACAGGGGTAAAACTTTCACCAAACTGGCAATTACTAAGCCAAGCCCCATCAAGACCAAGTTGAACTTGCCGCCCTGTTGCCTGTAGGCCAGACCCCTTTCGAGGGCAAGGGCGGCACTGAGCATTAGCAATGCCTCTGGTTGCACGCTGCGGCCATAAAAAACAGAAAGGGGCAGCACCGCGAAAAACAGCCCACCCCACCAGCCCGCCGCCTGGCCAAAAAGATTGCTGCCAAGCCGTTGCACTAGATAAATGGCGCCAATGCTGCAGAGCAAGCTCAGCCCCCGTGCCAGCCATTCATGTAGCCCAAAAAATTGATAAAGCAGGCCCACCCCATAGGAATAAAGGGGGAAATCAGTTTCGGCGTAGCCACTGCTTACCCCACCCCAATCCACTTGGGGCAGCCAGATCGGCAGTTGATTTAGCTGAAAATTTCGAGCTAGGGCAGCGGTATCAGCCTGCCGCCAGCTATGTACGCCAATGATTGGCGCATTGATATTCACAAGCCTTAGGGCTGCCCCCATTAGCAGTGGAAACCAGGGCCAACGGGGGCCAGGGAGAATTAGACGCATTCATGCTCTGCGGTGTTCCCATGCTCCTCCCGCAGCCGTTAAGGGTGGCCACGGTTTTTTTTGTTTTTGGCATCGCCTTACAGCTGTGGCGGCTGGAAGGATTCAGCGCCAGCTACGACCAAGGCCTGTTTTTGCAGGAGCTCTGGAGTGGCAGCCAGGGGCGCTGGTTTGAAAGCACCCTATCGGCGGAATTATCAGCGGCTGTGAAATTAGGGGGTGAATTGCCGCAATTGGGTTACCTGCACGCCAGCCAGCATTTGAACCTCTTGAGCCAACTTTGGATTCCTTTGATTCCAATGCTTGGGATCTATGCATTACCCCTGGTGCAGGTGGCTTTGTTAACAGCTGGTGGCTTGATGTTGTTCCAGCTGGCTCGCTCTGAAGGCTTGGCTAGCCCGATCGCTTTGAGGTTGCTGATTGCCTACTACTGCTCGATCACGGTGCTTGGCCCGCTGCTGGAAAATTTCCACGACCTCTGCCCAGTGCCATTGCTGGGCTTTGCCCTGATCTGGGCCTTAAGGCAAGGTCGTCTGTGGCCAGCCCTTTGCGCTGCGCTTTTTATCACTTTTGTGCGAGGTGATGCAGGCATTGTGAGCTTCGGTATTGGCCTCTGGGGACTGCTGCGCCTGCAAGGAAAAAAACGCCTGCTGGCAGCGCTAGTGCTGATTTGGTCTGTTATTTATGTGGCGCTCGCAACAGCTTGGTTGCAACCTCTACTTGGCGCTGATGTTAATCAACGCTTTCTTTCAGAAAAGTTTGGCCAGTATTTAAGCCCCGGCAGTGAAGCTTCTGGCACCTTGGGGCTATTGGCGGCATTGCTGAAACAACCGCAGCAGCTGCTCTTAGAACTGGTTAGCCCGCCTGGCCGCAGCCTTGAATATCTATTGGCACCGATGTTGCCTTTAGCTTTATTGCCTTTGCTATCTCTTGATGCTTGGTTATTAATTGCGGCACCTTTATTTATTGCCTTGGCGGCTAAAGGATTCAGCGCTCTAGCCACCAGCCTGCGATATGTGTTGTATCTAGCGCCTGGGGTGTTTGGCGGTGCAGTGCTTTGGTGGCGCTCCCACCCAGAGTTATTTGGCCGCAAGTGGTTTCGGCAGTTATGGACAGCCGCAATTTCCCTTTCTTTGCTTTTGGCGCTTAGCTCAAATCCGCACCGCAGCCTTTCGGCCCTCATCCCAGACAGCATTAAGCCTTGGGCCCAAGCGGGCATCCAAGAACAATGGGCCCGCCGCGAAGCCGCCTTAACCGCGTTGGCGTTAATTCCTGCTGATGCAACAGTGGCAGCCCACACACCTTTGTTGCCGCGGCTGGCGATGCGCCCGGTGCTGTTGAGATATCCATACCACTCGGATTTTCTAAATCGCCAGGGCAGCAAAACAGCGGTGGATTGGATCGCCTTGTTACCCCGTTATCACCGGCCATTTTTGGCGGCATTTCCAGAGGATCGCGATCAGTTGCTTGTGCTGCAAGCCCGCACTATGCAGCTAATTGATGCTGGCGCCTATGGGGTGGCGCATTGCGCAGAAGGAGCGCTGCTGCTTAAACGTGGCGCCCCAAGCTCAGCTCTGAACCTTGCATGCGCGCATAAAGCTTTGAGCTAACCAACCCAGCCGCCGCTTGCAAAGCGAAAACCAAAAACAAGGCAGAGCAGGGCTCCAAAGCCAAGTAGCAGCCGGCCCCAGCGGGGATTTAAACTTGCCCAGAGGCCAATAAGCAGCAATAGGGGCACCGTGGCGTAAAGATGGCGCTCGATGCTGATTGTGTTTTGCTTAAGGAAATAAGCGCCAAGGCTGGCAAGCGCAAAGCAGCGCTGCTCAATTGGTATGCGGCCCCAACCCCAGAGCAATAAGCCAAGGCTGCTAAGCACCATCGCCCCATTAATAAACGGACTTCCTGCTAGCAACCAAGCTCCCATAAGGCTGCTTCCGCCAAGCATTAAGGCGATGCGAGGGCGATTGTTATCCAGGCGCCAAGCAGTGAAGGCGAGCCCTGCAAAAACAAGCATCAAAACCGGAAAGAGCCGATCTTGCAGTTGGCCGCTGTTGCTGTTTTGAGGCCCAAAGAGGATTTGGCTGAATAGCCGTTGCCAACGCGGCAATCCGGAAAGATTTAGCCCCGGTTGATGGCCCCAGCCAGCTTGTTGGGCGTGCAGAAAAGCAAAGGGATCACCACTGTTCTTGATACCCAATAGCAACACCATCCCAAGGCCAAGGCCCGTTAAAAAAGCTGTAAGCCAGCGTTTTTGCAGTAAAAAACCCGGCAACAACAACACCCCGGTAGGTCTTGTGGCGGCAGCTAAGCCGCCGGCTATTCCTTGCAGTAATGGGGGCAGATTTTGCGCTAATGCAGCAGCTGTAAGTAATAAATAAAGCGCTTCTGTGTAAGGAATCGAGGCAAATAAACTAAGGGGGTTAAAACAAGCCAGCAGCACGGTCCAGCGGGCAGCGGCATCACCCCAAAGCCCCTTGGCCTGGTGATGCAAGAGCCAAAGTGCGCTTAAAAAGGCGAAATTGGCTAAGCCAAAACCAGCCCATAGAAAAGTGTTGCTTGAAATAATTGCAGTGGGTGATAACAACCAAGCAACTAATGCAGGCCAAAGCGGAAAGAAAGCTTGCAGATTGCCTTGGGCGCCATGTTGGGCTAAGGCTAAGTAGTGCACCACATCCCAACGGTTCAAGCCTTGCGGCAATGGCTGGGCCAGCAAAGGTGTCAGCAGCAGCAAGCGGCTTAGGCCCCAGCTATTTAATAGAAATTTCAGTAGGGAACGTTCCACACAAAACGGGAGGAGGCGGCGTATTTCCAAACAAAGTCCACAAAGATTCCTGCCAGCAGGGCAACAAGGGCGATGGGCCCCCCTTGCAAACTACTGAATACCACCGTTGAAATACCCACATTTGCGGCCATCCCAAGGGAAGAAACTAATAAAAATTTCAATAAACCAGCACTTAAGCCAAAACCCTGCAAACGTTTAGCTCGGAAGGTGAGCGAGTTATTTACTAAGTAATTAGAGCTGGCCGCAATAATTACCGCCGCGGTTTGAGTGGCAAGAAAAGCCACCCCTTGGCTGCGCAGCAGGCCATAAATTGCAAAATGCACCACCATGCCACTAAGGCCAACAAGGCCAAAGCTCACTGCCCGCCGCGGCACCACCCTGAAACAAGCGGTGTGCAGCACGGAAACCAACCAGTCCCAAACCACGGCGTTATCAAGTTTGGAACTGCCACTTTGGCGGGGCTGAAAATTCAGCGGTATTTCCTTCACCTGCAGCTGCCCGTTGCTCACAGCGAGTAACTCATAAAGAAATTTAAAACCACTAACATCCACAGCTCGAATTGCTTTGGCGCATTGATCAGGCCTAAGGGCAAAAAAACCACTCATGTAGTCGGAAAGTTGCCCATAAGCGGGCAGGGTTGAGCGGGCTAAACGATTAGCTTGGCTTGAACCCCGTTGCCTTTCAAGCGATAAGCCTTCAATAACAGCGCCAGCTTGAAAGCGGCTGCCGATCACCAGATCAGCTTCACTGCGGAGCAATTCTTTAACGGCTTGCTCTACTGCTTCTGGCTGATGTTGGCCATCAGCATCCATTACAACTGCCACTTCGCCAGTGGCAGCAAGCAGGCCTTCTCGAATTGCACTTGATAAGCCGTTGCGGCCCACTCGCCGAATTAGATGGATGCGGGGATCCTGGCGAGCGAGCGCTCGCACTAAATCAGCGGTGCCATCGGGGGAGTCGTCGTCTACAACGATTAATTCAAGGCGATAACGTTGGCCGAGCAATGCTTTTAACTGCGCCAGCATCGGGGCCAGGTTTTCCCGTTCGTTATAGGTGGCAAGCACCACTGTGAGATTTAAGGGGCCGCTCAAGGTGCTGGCTTACATAGCCACAACTGCCAGCCATCTTCCCCGTTGTGGTTTTTTATACAGCCATAACCCGCCAGCTCTGGGGCCGGACCCTCACCCTGGCTTAACAGTTTCAGGTTGCCAGCTTCTGGTGTGCCTAGCGGCAATAAACGGCGCTGGCTTTGCCAGCTAAGGCTGGGGCGTTCCTCCAGCTGCCATAGGGCGATTGGTGTGCGGGGATCAGCTCCTTTCACTAGGGCAGCTCCGCTTGCAACTGGCGCCTGTTCTGCTAATTCCCACAGCCATAGGGGGCCTTGCAGTAGTAATAGAAGTGAAAGCCACCAGCCGCTAACCAATAGCAACACCCCAGGCCAAGGCTGCTTGTGGCTTAGAAACCAGCCCCCCAGCAGCAGGCCAAAAGCAGCTGGCAACACAAACCAATAAGAACTGATGGGGGCTGCAGCTAGCAGTAACCCACCAAGCAAAAACCAAAACCACGGCAGTTTTTTTAAAAGCGCAGCTCCAGGGATTCCCTTAAGGCTGGGATTTGTAATCAGCTGGGCTAGAAGCGGGCCGCAAAGCAAAGCAAATGGCAACCACAGATTGTGGCTATACCAGGGAAGCTGGGTGCGTAAAGGTAAAACTATTGCCGCCATTGCTAATTGCAAACCAAGGGGCCAGCGGCCTTCAGGGGTATTGCGTTGTTGAAAAGCCCAAGCCATAGCGAAAGGCCACAACGGCAACCAGGGCCAGCCACCTTCCAATACTTCGAGCACGGGGATCCGCCAACCAAGATCACTGCCTTCGCCCGCTTGCAGCAAAACGCGGCTGGCCCCATCGCCTCCCCAGAGCCAAAGGGCCTGATCGCCGCGGGCCCAGTAATGGAAAAGATGCCAACAGAGCCCTGGCAATAAACCCAGGGCAATGGCACTAAGCAGCAGCAGCCAACTGCGGCGAGTGAGAACCCGATCGAGGGCTAACAGCAATAAGCCTGCCCCTAGCACTGGAATCAAGCTGGGAGCCTTCAGCAAAAGAATGACGCTGCCGCCAAACCCAGCCCAAGTCCCCCCTTGCAAAGGTCGTTGTTTTGCCCGCAGCAGCTGCCACCAGATCAAGGCACTGGCACTCACCAGGGCGCCATCCAACATGGCTAAGCGTCCGTGGCGCATTAAGGGCAAAAGGGTGAGGCAGATTGCAGCACTACAAAAGGCGGCTAAGGGTTGCTGCGGCCTTAATTTCCGTGTAATTGCAGCTGCTAAGGGCACTACAGCACTAGCGAGCAAGGCAGGAATAAAACGCACCAGCCAGGGGGGTGGCAGCAGCCCACTGCTGCTCCAAGGCTGCATCACCACTGCAATTAAGAGGTGCAGGCCGGGTGGTTTGTTTAGATATGGAGTACCCCAATAGCTAGGCAGTAGCAGGGAAGATATTGATTTTTGTGATTGCAAAACCTGGCTAAGCGCTTGGCTGCTTTCAAGGGCCACACGAGCTACGATGCCTTCATCCCAATCCCGCAGGGGTAGATCAAGGCCTGGCAACAGCAGCAGCAGTAGGGCCCCAAGCCAAAGCAACCAATTAAAGTTCTGGACCGAATAACAGCGCTTTTGTATCAAATCGCACGCACTTCGCTTGGTTAAGGAGTAATTATGGCCTGGGAGCATTTGCTTTCCGTTCTTTATTGTGTGTGAGAACCATGAACGCATTTCGCAAGCTATTGCTTGCTCCATTGGTAATGGGAGTGGTTGCGCCATTGG
>NZ_CEXBMR010000064.1:6135-7966 GCF_982614295.1 Synechococcus sp. | reverse complement strand
GTAATCTTTTAAGCCGCATTAATTCTGCGGCCCTGCCTTGAATCAAACCTTGATCTGTAACCATTGCGCCGCTGAGCACATTTACGCGCACGAAACTGGCAGCACTTGCCGCTGCAATTGCAAGGGCAGCGGCCCCATCATTGCGAAGCACATTTATACCCACCGGCAAGCCATTTGCAGCAGACACCACCGCTTCTGCAATTACTGCCATGGCAGCCACCGTTTCCGCTGGCACCGCCCCTGCAAAAAATGGGCCATCCCCAAAATTTTCCAGCACCAAGCCAGCGGCACCTCCACCTATGTAGGCAGCAGCATCAGCCAATGCCCAGCGTTTTACCGCTTCCATATCACCGCCCCAGCGGGGGCTACCCGGCAAGGGCGGCAGATGCAATACCCCAATTAGGGCTGTTGGGGTTTCGAATAACTGTTGCCAGGGTGTTGCAACGGCCAAAGGTTAGGTTTAAACATTGGCCGATGCTGCCATGGCCGCTGAAGGGTTGATCACAAAAAAAGCAACAGTCGCCTTTTCGCACTTGGGTTGCGAGAAAAATCGTGTTGATACTGAACATATGTTGGGGCTTCTTGCGGAAGCTGGATATGGAGTAAGCGCTGATGAAGCAGACGCAAATGTGGTGGTTGTTAATACGTGTTCTTTCATTCAAGACGCCCGCACTGAATCGGTGCGCACCTTGGTGGAACTGGCAGAACAGGGCAAACAAATTGTGATTGCGGGTTGCTTAGCCCAGCATTTTCAAGAAGAACTACTAGAAGCGCTACCGGAAGCACGCGCCATTGTGGGCACAGGTGATTACCAGCACATTGTTGAAGTGCTGGAGCGGGTGGAGGCAGGTGAACGGGTGAACCGGGTGAGTGCTGTGCCCACGTACGTGGCGGATGAACACCTGCCCAGATACCGCACCAGTTCAGAAGCGGTTGCTTTCTTGAAAGTGGCTGAAGGTTGCGATTACCGCTGCGCTTTCTGCATCATCCCCAAATTGCGAGGTGATCAACGTTCGAGAACAATCGAGTCAATTGTGGCGGAAGCTGAGCAATTGGCGGCTCAAGGGGTGAAAGAACTAATCCTGATCAGCCAGATCACTACTAACTACGGCCTTGATCTCTATGGAAAGCCACAACTCGCTGAATTGTTGCGGGCCCTTGGGGCAGTGGATATTCCCTGGATTCGGGTGCATTACGCGTACCCAACCGGCCTTACCCCCGAGGTGCTTGCTGCCTATCGCGAAGTGGCAAATGTGCTGCCATATTTAGATTTACCACTGCAGCACAGCCATCCAGATCTGCTGCGGTCGATGAACCGCCCTTGGCAAAAAGGTGTAAACAGCGAACTAATTAACCGCATTCGCATGCAATTACCCGATGCGGTGATGCGCACCACCTTCATTGTTGGTTTTCCGGGAGAAACTGAGGCTCATTTCGAGCATCTGCTCCAATTTGTGCAAGAGCAGCGCTTTGATCATGTAGGCGTGTTTTGTTTCTCATCAGAAGATGGCACCGCAGCTTCCAGCCTCCCCGATCAAGTGCCCGCTGCCATTGCCGAGGAGCGTCGTGGTCGTTTGATGCAAATCCAACAACAGATCAGTGCCGAATGCAATGCAGCTTGGGTGGGTCGCATTGTTGATGTGTTGATCGAGCAGGAAAATCCAAGCAATGGAGAATTAATTGGTCGCTGCTTGCGGTTTGCACCCGATGTAGATGGAGAGGTGCGTGTGCAACGCAGTGCAAACGGTGCAGGCGCCTCTCCTGGCTCAATGGTGCCGGTATTGATCACCGCCGCTAGCGAATACGACCTAACAGGGGAAGTGGTGGGAAT
>NZ_CEXBMR010000064.1:0-6035 GCF_982614295.1 Synechococcus sp. | reverse complement strand
TGGTTAACGCCGAAAGGCGTACCTGATGGGGTTAGCCAGGCAACGCAAAATATTTCTTTGGGCTTCAGGCCTCAGCACTGCCGGTTCCTTTGCAGGACTCACCGCCAAAGGTTGGGTATTGATGAATGGCACCAGCAATCCTTTGGTGCTGGCCCTGCATTTCGCTCTTCTTTCATTGCCAACCCTGCTTTTCAGCGGCCCTGCAGGGGTGCTAACAGATCGCCACGGCTGCGAAAAAGTGCTTGTGTGGTCGCAGTGGGGGCTCCTGGCGGGGGGCAGCCTTGGGGCGATCGCAATCCCAATTAGCAGCGGTTCCAATCAAGCCTTGTTGTTGTTACTTAGCACCTTTGCAGTGGGTATCGCCAGCGCCTATGAATTAACGGCCCGCAATAAATATTGCGCACTTCTTGTGGATCAGCCACAGCAACTTGGCCCTTATCTCACAAGCTTTTCTGTGGTGTTCAACGTTGGTAAATTAGTGGGCCCGCCTATTGGTGGTTGGCTGGTGGCCTTCACAGGCCCTTCCCTGGCATTACTGCTTGATGCCAGCACCTACCTACTTCCAATTGCCACGGTTGTGTGGTTGCTGAAGCCCCGCGGCGATCAAGAAAAACGGAGCGCCGCAGGCAGTGCCGCCAGCCTTGGGGCCGCTTGGCGCGGTTGTGGCCTACCCATCAGGCAGGCTCTCACGTTTACTGCTTTGTTCTGTTTGGTGGGGTTTTTTCACCCTGGCTTAGCACCATTCATGGCCTTCAAACTGGTGGGCCCTAGCCCCCAAGATTTAGGCCTTTTTACCAGCATCCTTGCGGCAGGGAGCATCACTGGCGGCCTTGTGCTGCAAAAGCGCAGCCTTTGGTTAAGCCAGCGCCCTGGATTGCTTCTGGGTAGCTGCGGATTATTAACGGCACTTGGCCAAATCGGTATCGCCATCGGCGGACATCCTTGGTGGAGCCTGGCTATGGCTTTTGTTATTGGCGCTGGCACCGCAGTGTTGTTATCGGGGCTAAATCTGATCTGCCAAGTAGGAACAGCTCAAGAACTGCGCGGCAGAATGGCCGGCCTGGCTCAGATCGCTTTTCTTGGTGGAGGTGGCATCAGCGGCCTATTGGCTGCTGGAATCACAATGGAGCGTGGGCTTGGCTTTTGCTGCGGTTTGCTTGGGGCAATTGGCGTGGTGCTTGCCGCAGCCGAACTGTGGCGTTTTGGCGGGCAACAACTAAAATTGGTTGAATAACTGCTCTTTTGAGATCACTTAAATCAATTTGATCGCTTTAAGCAGCTTTGTGAGCACAAAAGCCGCAGTAAAGCCGGCGCCAAGTAAGCCCACATAAAAGACGATTCCCATGGCAGCAGCACTAATTGCTATCTATTACAGCAGAAGCCTAAGCGGTTTGGGGGAGCTGTTATCTGCTGGAACCGACTAAGGTTCTGCGACTACCCCTACAGCCATGCGTACTCTTTTCGTATATCCCGAATTCCCAAAAACCTTCTGGAGCTACGAAAAGATCCTGGAGCTTGTAAACCGCAAGGTTTTATTGCCTCCCCTTGGGCTCGTAACCGTTGCCGCGTTGCTACCTCAACACTGGCAGATGAAGCTGGTGGATCGCAACGTTAGGGAAGTAACGGAGGCGGAATGGAATTGGGCGGAGCTTGTGGTGATCTCCGGGATGATCGTGCAGAAATCCGATATGGCTGCCCAAATAGCAAAAGCAAAGGAACGGGGTTTACCCGTTGCTGTAGGTGGCCCTTTTGCCAGTTCTACCCCCGATGCGCCGGAATTAAATCTGGTGGATTTCAAAGTGCTTGATGAAGGGGAGATAACCCTGCCAATGTTTATTGAGGCGATCGAGAGAGGTGATACAAGCGGCAGATTTAGCTCAAACGGCGAAAAGCCAGATGTAACTTCTACCCCTGTGCCGAGATTCGATTTACTTGAGCTAGATGCTTACGATTCGATGAGTGTGCAGTTTTCAAGAGGCTGCCCATTTCAATGCGAATTTTGTGACATTATTGTTTTATATGGTCGCAAGCCGCGTACAAAAAATCCAGAACAATTAGTTGCTGAATTGCAAGCCCTTTACGACCTCGGTTGGCGCCGTTCTATATTTTTAGTAGATGATAATTTTATTGGTAATAAACGCAATGCTAAGTTGCTATTACCTGCAATGCGAGATTGGTTAAGTGAGCGTGGTTATCCCTTTAGCTTTGCAACGGAAGCATCGGTTGATCTCGCTGCAGATGATGATTTACTACAGCTGATGGCTGAATGCAGATTTGAATCGGTGTTTCTTGGTATCGAAACTCCAGATGAAGCAAGTTTATCGGTGGCAGGAAAACACCAAAACACCCGCAGCTCCCTTGAAGAGGCCGTGGATCACATCACTTCCTATGGCATCAGGGTGATGGCTGGATTCATTATTGGTTTTGATGGAGAGCTTGCAGGAGCAGGTGATCGCATCGTGCGCTTTGTGAGCCTCACAGGTATTCCAGCCGCAATGATGGGTATGTTGCAAGCACTACCTAATACAGGTTTGTGGCACCGCCTTGAAAAAGAGGGCCGTTTAATCCAAGAAAAAGCAGACGCCAAAGGTGTAAATCAAACAAACCTATTAAATTTTGTGCCCACAAGGCCAATTCGTGAAATTGCGAACGAATATGTGCAAGCTTTCTGTGAACTCTATGAACCCAATGCATATATCGATCGTGTAACTCATTACTATTTAAAAATGGGTAAGCCCCGCTGGCATTCATTTTATAAATCAGAAAAGTCTGATATTTCTCGCCTACCTAGCCTCACAGATATACGCGCCCTATCAATTGTGATATGGCGCCAAGGGGTTAAACGCAACACTAGATTCCGTTTTTGGAAATCTTTAGCCACAATTGCCATGCGCAACCCACAATTACTGGAGCAGTTTCTTGTGGTGTTAGCCCATAATGAACATTTCCAAGAATATCGTGGTGTGGTAACTAAAGAAATCCAAGATCAAATGCTGGCACTACCTCCAGAACCACCAGCAGCGGCTGAACTCAACAGAGAATTACAAACTGCTTAATTTAATTTATTATCATTAATCTTGGATGTAATCGGTATTTGTTTCTAAGCAATACTCAGCTTTTTGAAATTCTCTGCCAAGGTATAATGCATGATCTAAGCTGCTGATTGGCAAAGGATTTCCTGCTTCTGTGATAGCAATTCCTAATTCTTTAGCGCTGCGTCCTTTAAAAATGTGAATTGGTTTCCTTGGGCCACCGCCTTTACATGCAAACACTTCTCCGGTAGCCGGATCGGTTGCTAAACCTTGATCATTAATATTATTGCTAAACCACTCTGCAAGCAGTTCCCCCCGAACACGATCTAGTTTTATCAATAGATATCCCTGAGGATCTAATTTTATAGAGCGGTTCGATAATTCTGTATCAAGTGAAATACGATCTTGCGCACTAAAAGCTGCCACTAATTCCTAACGATTCCATGTCATTCTGCCTGTTAAAGGGAAGTTCCGCATTTATTGCTTCTATTTCCTCAAGCTGATGTGCGTTGGCGAGAGGCAACCAGCGATCGATTATGGCGCCAAATTCCGGTTCATACCAGCGATGCAAGCTGGCGTGGGATTTAGCGATGAAGCCACGCCTGCGTTTGTGGCTGCCGCCAGCACCCGGATCAAAGTAACTAATTCCAGCGCCAATAGCCCATTCAATCGGCGCGTAATAACAAACTTCAAAATGTAGATTTTCCAATTCCAGTTCCGAGCCCCAATAGCGCCCCCATAACTTGTTTCCCTGTTGCACGCACAAGCTCATCGCCAAGGGATTCTGGGGATCTTCTCCATTCGGATGGGCGCTAAATAACACTAGATTTTCAACCAATTGCTGAGCTGCAAGTATAAAGAAATCTTCTGTTAAGTATTTGCTACCCCACATGCCCCAGCGGCGGCAATGATCTTCATAAAAATGATGCATCTTACCTAAAAGTGGTAATGTTATAGATTCGCCAGAAATTGGTGTAACTATTAAACCAGCCTCTTGCACAGCCTTGCGCTCGCGCTTAATATTACGGCGTTGATTTGCATTGAAACTGGTTAAATAATTGCTGAAGTTTTCATAACCTGGGTTACTCCATAAGCTTTGTTGATTTAGCCAGGTGCTGCAACCAGCAGCTTCAGCGAAGGGCTGCCAAGTGGGATCAACATATAAGAAATTACAACTTAATATTTTATTCCGCTCACAAAAACGATCAATTAATTCCATCAACAGAAGCGTTAACACTTTGGGATCCTCTCCCGGGGCAATGAAAAAGCGATAACCCAAAACTGGGCTCAAAGGGCTCATCCCCACAAGCTTTGGGTAGTAACGCAAACCCAGCTGAGAAGCGAGCTGGGCAAAAGATTGATCAAATACAAATTCTCCATAGCTGTGGCCCTTTAGGTAGAGGGGTGCTGCCGCAACCAAGGCATCGCCGCGCCACACACTGAGATGGCAGGGTTGCCAGCCTTGTTTGGATTCAATGCTGCCGGAGCGCTCTAAGGCCTCAAGCCAATGCCAGCGGTAAAAAGGCAGCTCATATTCCCGCACCAAAAGGTCCCATTGCTGCTGAGGAATTTCCGCCAACTGCCGATGCCACCTGGCTTCTAAAGCTGAATCCAGCACCACAGATAAAAAACTTGAAGTTGAGACAAACGCTAATCAGCTTCCCGCTTACTGCGGGTTTACGCGATGATAAAAAGCATGTGAGGTGAAGCAAAATCGTGGTTTTACCATTGTTGCAAATATCGCTTCTACAACTACCGCTCCTGCTGGCGCAGCTGACAGGTTCGGGGGGAATCATCTTGAATTTGATGCGGCCTCAAGTGGAAGCACAGATGACCCGGGAATGCGAAAAAGCAATGGGTACAGTTGAACCCGATTTCACTGCTTTTCGTAGCCTTTGCAGCGAAATTGCACGGCCCGCCAGTGTGTGCGTGGTTCAAGAGATAGAACGCAATGGCACAATTTTGCAGGTGGCAGTAGAAGCCCTCGGGGGGAAACCAGGGCCTGAAAGTATAAAAGTAGCAGCTGTATGTATCAGCCGCTTATTAGAAACAGCACGCTCCAGTTGGGATCAGCAGTTTCCAGCTCGTTAACAATCTTCCTTTAACTTGTATCTAACCAATAATTCAGATGCACCCAATTCTCTAGCCTCCACCAACTGCCAAGCTTGTGCTGGAAGTTCAAAATTTGGCGGCAACCAATGCTGCTTTCCACCAAGCAGCAAGGGGCAAAGCGTTAGCTGAAGCTCATCCACCACGCCAGCGGCCAAAAGGCTTGCCGTAAGTTCAGCCCCCCCTAGCAACAGCAGGTTTTTCACCCCTTCTGCCGCCAAGGACTGCTTAAGTTGCGGCCAGGGGCCCAAGGGAAAAAATCGCTCAAACCCAGGCGCCTTTATCCCTGCAGGCGCCAATAACCATCGGGCGAAGGGTTGCTGCCAAAAGGGCCAATCGGGCTCAATTCCCAGCGGTGGATTGCTCCGACTAATCAGCAGCAACGGCGGCTGAACTGATTTATTTAATTGTTTGCGCTCCTCTAAAAGATCAAGTTGATGAATCAGGCAGCTGCTGCGGTGGGCCCTCAAGGTGCCTGCCCCCATTAAGCAACAATCCGCCCAAACCAGTGCCTCTTCCAGGGCGCGCCGATCTCCAACATTCCCTAATTTTGCTGCCCCCCCAGAGGGGGGCGCTAAGCGCCCATCCATGCTGATGGCCAGCACCAAACGCAGGCTCACACCAGGGCCGCTTCTGCATAAATAACAGCTGCATTATTTGGACTTTCCTGCAAATGAATCTTATGCAGCGCCGCTCCAATCGCTGCAATTGGTTGATTTAAACGATCAGCAATATGCAAAGCAATGTTTTCAGCTGTGGGCACGCAATCAACAAAAAACGGCACATCTTTATTTAAAAAGGTGTGATCAAAAGGTTCCACAACTAAATCCTGCACCAATTTTTGCAATGCAGCTAAATCACAAACCATGCCGCTGCGAGCATCAATTTCGCCCC
>NZ_CEXBMR010000063.1:0-8192 GCF_982614295.1 Synechococcus sp. | reverse complement strand
CTATGGACAAGATCTTGGTGCGACCAATACCCAAGGTGGTGGTCGCTTTAGTTTTATACCTGATCCTGTAAAAGACCCTCTCACGGGATCAGCAGCAGGCCTGCAGGCTTCCAGTTACTTTGATGCGTTAGTTGGATTTGCGCCAGTTTACAGGCAAGATAGCCTAAATACATTTGATACTTTTTATACATATGATATTAAAGAGGCTATAAATGTAGATAAAACACTACCCTATCTATTCCTTGGCGCCTCATTTGATCAGCAGGCGGCTGGGCCAGTAAAACCTGTCTATCGTTTCTTCAACCAAACATCTGGAACGCATTTCTATACTATTTCTGAAGTTGAATCAAAATACGTAAAAGGTCTTAGCAACTATTCTTATGAAGGAGTTGGATTCAAAGCCTTTGATCCGGGTGTCGCTACAGTCGACTTTCGTCGTTTTTACAATTCAACAACTGGAGCACATGCCTTCTCGGCAGCAACTGCAGATGTGGAATTCTTTACCACCAGAGGTTATATGATTGAAGGATTAGCTTGGTCTGCAGTGCTATGAACTTAGCAATCTGATCAAAGGTGTTTCAATTGTGGGTAAGCAGTAATTAATTCCTCCGCGCTTAAAACATCCCCTTCTGCATCCGGCTGCCAAATCACTTCCAAGGCCAACAAATCACTGGCTGGCACTGCTCCTAACACCCCTAGCGCATCCCTTAATTGTTCAGCTGAATCTACAGATTTAATCTGCATCCTGCTTCTACTTGCAACTAATATCGTTATAGCTATGTAATCATTTGATGCATCTGCATCACCAGCTTTTGCAATACCCGCTTGATTATCATCACGGCGACGGCCAGCAAAATTACTAGTTACTTCACTACTTAATTTACTGCGTTCCTGCATTGAAAGCCGATTAAATGTTGCTTCTGCTGTATTAAAAGGCACCTGGCCAAGTTCAACATTTGCATATACCCATTGGTCTGGATGGCGCAATAATGCCAAAGTTGCATCCTGCAACACCTGCTGCAAACCAGCACTATTTCCAGTGTCTGCGGTGCGGGCGTAACGGCGTAAATCTTCTTGCAGCGATCTGGCGCTAGCAAGCAAGCCCAGTTGCAGTTGTGCAACAGCAACTGGGCCATCAACCATTTCCCTTTGAGCAGGTAAACCTGGATTAGCGCTTCCGCCGATTGCACCCCTCAAGCCATTAACAACAACTCCAACGATCGCCATCAGGATTAAAAATCCAAACAGGCCGCCCCCACCAAAACCTAAAAACGGAATGATGAAAGGAAAGCCAATTCCGCCACCACCGCCATAGCCGCCCCCATAACCACCGCGGTAACCGCCACCCCCGTAGCCCCCTCCTCCATAACCGCCACCTCCACGAAAAGATGGGCTAGCGGAACGAAAGCTGCCTCCACCAATACGGCCACCACTGGCAGCTTCTGCAGGTTGTGGATTACCAAAGCAAAGCAACCCAGCAGTGATTAAGGGCAAAAGCGAAAGTGAAAATAAACGCATGAGCCAACGGCTACGGGAGTGGGTAGGAAAAAAACTAGGCAAAACCACAAGTGGCGCCCCCCAATAAGGGGCAAATAATTTCTCCAATACTAGGAAGCATTGAGTTGATTGTTGATACGGGCTTCACCCCCCACCAACAATTGTTACCACCTCCAGGCGATCGCCTGGCTTGATCTTTTGTTCAGCCCATTGACCACGTGGCAACAATTCAGCATTCAATTCCACCACCACCAGCCGGGGCTGATAACCCTTCTGGATCAAAAGATCCGGCAGTAATAAATCAGCCCCACATTCGCACTGTTCACCGTTTAACCAAATTAAGCAATTAGTCATAATTTAATAACTCCTATTTAACAATTTAAGTAATTCCTTTGTGGCTGCAGCTGGGTCAGCGGCCTCCATCACGGCCCGCACCACAGCAAAACCAGCTGCTGCACCAGCCTCAGCTATTACAGGCTGCAAATTGCTCACATCAAGGCCGCCAATCGCAAAAAACGGCACCTGAGCATTGGCAGCGGCTTCTTTTAAATAACTAAATCCAACTGCGGCACGGCCAGGTTTTGTGGGGGTGGTGTAAATCGGGCCAACACCGAGATAATCGCAGCCAGCAACTTGTGCTTTTTGTAAATCATCGAGGCAATGGCTACTTACACCGATCAAGCGATCAGGCCCGATCAAACGACGCGCCAGAGTAATTGGCAAGTCCCCCTGCCCGAGATGCACCCCATCAGCTTCCACTGCTAAAGCAATATCAACTCGGTCATTAACGATAAACAGAGCGTTGTAGCGATTGCACAACTTCCTTAAGACAAGCGCTTCTTGATATCGCTCACCATCAGCACTGGTTTTACTGCGATGTTGCACTAACCGCACCCCCTCCTGCAGGGCTTGCTCCACCACCTCAAACATTTGGGGCACCTCAGAAGTGATCAAATAAAGCCTGGCTTCTCGCAAACGTTGGCGGCGGCTTTGATCAGCAAGCAACTGAGTTTCTAAATCGTATAAGCGATACCTACAGGTTTCAGCAATGGCCGCAAGATCAGGATTGCTTGCTCTGCCGAATTCCTCTAATACCCGCAGCGCTTCTTGGGCCCGAGCGCAATTTGCTGCTACCACCGCTTGAGGATTTAAGCGTTCTGCCTGGGCCGGGTGAGCTAAACCAGCCGCTCCATCGCTTGCAGTGTGGCGAGCTTGGCGGTATTCAGGCAGATGGCAACGCCCCAACTGTTGACGCAAATCCTTCAGTGGTTCCACCAAATCTCTGCGATTTAGGCCAAACCTGGCCCAATCCTCAGCCACCCTTAACCCTTCGCGGGCACGGTCTAAATTTGCATCAAGCAAACGCAACACAACCGGATCAATTGAGCTGGAGGTCAAAACAGATCAAACCATCTCGGCATTCCCTCTTTAGCCTAAAAATTCACCTGCATCTTTGTGGTGGCAGAAGAACCAAAACCGCTTCCCCAATATTCCAGTTCCGATAACCCCACCGCGGTATTGATCTGGGGCGCTGTGCTGCTTGGCGGCATCGGTGCCTTCATCGCTTGGGGCCTAACCCACGCCTATCCCAGCACCTAATCATCATTGGGGTTAGCAGCGAGATAAGCAGTTGCTGCTGCTGCATCTTTTGCAATTTGACTGCTCAAAGCCTCTAAAGAATCAAAAGCGCACTGGCCCCGCAACCATTGTTTTGGCTCCACGCTCAGAATTTCGTTGCCGAGCTGTATATCCATCCCCAGCAGATGCACCTCCACAGCAGAAGGGGCATTGGGATCAATGGTGGGCTGGCGGCCTAAATTCATCACCGCTGGCATTGGTTTGGCATCAAATCGCCGCACCCAAGCGGCATAAACACCTTCTTTTGGTAAACATTTGCGGCCATCCACCTGCAAATTTGCAGTGGGCCAACCCAAGCCGCGGCCCAACCCCCTGCCCTTCACAACCTTGCCTTGAAAAAGGTATGGCCGCTGCAATAAACGCACCACTTCCTGCAAATCTGCTGCCGCAAGCGCGAGGCGAATGCGGCTACTGCTTATTCGCTGGCCTTGATCGTCTAAAAGGGGCACCACTTCAACTAAAACGCCAGCCGCCCCCGCTAGCCGCTTTAAATCTTCAGGGCCACCACTGCGCTGGGCGCCAAATCGAAAATTTTCACCGATCGCAATTACTTTTGCGCCCAACTGCTCAAGCAATACTTGCTGCACAAATTGCTGCGGCGTTAATGCCGCCAGCTTTTTATTAAATGGCACCAAAATCAGCTGGCGAATGCCTAACTGCATAAGGCAATCAAGCTTTTCTTCTGGCAAATCGAGCCGCAACCTTGGTTCACCCGCCATCACCTCCCGCGGATGAGGCCAGAAAGATACAACTGTGGGAACTAATTCCGGTTGCAGTTGGGCCAGCTGCAACGCTGCAGCAACTACGCGGCGATGGCCAGCATGTACTCCATCAAAACTGCCAAGTGCAATGGCCGTTGGGGTATGAGCTTCCTGGGGGGAGCGTAAAAAAATCAAGGCCACCGCCCGTGCCAGATCTATCCTCCCATGGCAACTTGGGGTATCGCAAAAAAACCATGGCCGATCGCCTTGATTTGCAGCGCCTGGCCTCTGCCTTTCGCGCTATGGGCTGGCTGGCCTTTTGGAGCCAGTTGGCTATGGCGGTGGTGTGCGCTGGGGTTTTGGCCTTTAACAGCATCGGCAGCGATTTAATTCGCAACCGCGATCGGGCCATTGGCCTTGGCCCTGGTTTATCGCTCACAACCCTTGCCTTATTAGTTTTGGCTTGGAGCATTTGGCAAGACTGGGGACTAATACGCCTTAGCCGTGCACTTGCTGGTGGCACCACCGCAAGACCATCAAAAGCAGAAACCACCGCTCAAGTGAAACGCCACTTGCTAGCAAGCCTTGGTGGCGTAACCCTGGCGGCAATTGGTTATCAGGCATTAGCGGGCAGCCTCACCTTTCAGGCCTCGATACAGCAACCCGGATTTGCAGGGAGCGGCGGCATGGGCAATAACGCCATCACCTCCCTAGAAATGTTTTCGGTGATGGCCAATACCCAAGCCCTCACCGCACACCTAATCGGTTTATGGATCAGCCTTTGGTTATTGCAACGCATCCAACGCCGTTAAAGCAATTGGTGGAACTGGGCCACGCCAAAACAATTCCGGCTGCAGCGGGGTGAGGGCCATTCCACCTGCTTGCACTTGCGCCACATCAGTGGGCCAATCGCGAGGGCCTGCTCCAATGGCATCCACATCGTTGAGCACCTCACCCGCCAACCAGTAATAGGTGCGGCCGCGAGGATCTAAGCGCTGATCAAATTGATCGATGTAACGACGCACTGCCGGCCGGCACCAACGCATGGCCCCGATCTTTTCTGCAGGAACTGCAGGCACATTCAAATTGAGCAATAAACCTTCAGGCCAGCCCGCCGCCAGGGCATTTTCAGCTATTTCCATAGCTTTTTGGGCTGCCCCATCAAATTGCCGCCAATCAAAACAAGCACTACTAACCGCCATGGCAGGCAATCCCTCCAGGGTGCCTTCCATCGCTGCGGCAACAGTGCCGGAATACATCACATCAGAGCCAAGGTTGGGGCCGTGGTTGATGCCACTAAGTACAAGATCAGGTGGTGCCTGCAAAAGCATGCCCAGGCCCAGTTTCACGCAGTCGGATGGCGTGCCACTGCAGGCCCAGGCTTCGATGCCAGCGCCAAACAAAGCATCGGCTCGCTCCGCCCGAATTGGGCTCTGCAGGGTGAGCCCATGGCCTGTGGCGGAACGTTCTTGATCTGGGCACACCACTGAAACCTGATGGCCGCGGCGAGCTGCTTCCTTTGCTAGTGCTTGGATACCATCGGCAAAAACGCCGTCGTCGTTACTGATCAAGATGCGCATAAAGTTATAAGCTCTGCTTTTAAACCGTGGTAACCGGCCTCAATTTAGAGGACATCACCGCTCAGCTTTGTGCTCTAGAAGCAGAAGCTGCTGCCGCCATCACCGCCGCAGCTAGCAGCGCAGCGTTGGAGCAATTACGAATTGATCTGCTGGGCAAAAAAGGCAAGCTTTCGGCGGTGCTAGCGGCCATGGGCAAATTACCTGGGGAGCAGCGCCCCCTGGTGGGCCAGCGGGCAAATGTGCTGAAGGAACAATTACAGAGCCTGTTGCAGGAAAAACTGCAAAAACTGCGCCGCGAGGCAATGGCCAGCCGGATTGCCAGCGAAACCATCGATGTAACGCTCCCCTCCAGTTATGTGCCCCCAGGCCATCGGCACCCTTTGATAAGCACCACAGATGCGATTGTTGATATTTTCTGCGGCCTTGGTTACAGGCTCGTAGCAGGGCCTGAAATTGAAACAGATCACTTCAACTTTTCTGCCCTAAACATCCCGCCAGACCATCCAGCAAGGGATATGCAAGACACATTTTATTTACCTGGTGATCGCTTATTACGCACTCACACTTCACCTGTGCAGATTCGTCATCTAGAAGCGAATCCCCCGCCAGTGAGGGTGATTGCCCCAGGGCGCGTTTATCGCCGTGATGCAGTTGATGCCACCCATTCACCCGTATTTCATCAAGTAGAGGTGCTTGCAATTGATGAAGGCCTGGATTTCAGCCATTTGCGGGGCACCGTTACCCATTTCCTGAAAGCTTTTTTTGGTGATTTACCTGTGCGATTTCGCGCTAGTTATTTTCCCTTTACAGAACCCAGCGCTGAAGTGGATGTGCAATGGCGGGGTAGATGGCTAGAGGTGATGGGTTGCGGCATGGTGGATCCAGCAGTACTGGAGGGGCTTGGGCTTGATCCAGAACGCTGGAGTGGCTTCGCTGCAGGGCTTGGGGTGGAGCGTTTTTGTATGGTGCGCCACGGCATAGACGACATCCGTAGGCTGTTTACTAGTGATCTGCGCTTTTTAGAGCAGTTCTGAAATGTCCTGCGCTGGATTAATCGTTAACGACGGCAAGGAATTAGCTGTTGAAACGGCGGATCGCATTGAATCGCGCCTGAAGCATGCCGGCTGGGAGGTGGTGCGCGTGAGCAGCGCCGGGGGGATGGTGGGTTTTGCTAACCCTGATCAACATCTGCGCATGCTCGGTTATGCCGCCTGCGTGCCAGCGAATTTCAACAGGGAGATGTCGTTGGCATTTGTGTTGGGCGGCGACGGCACGGTGTTATCAGCTGCTCGCCAAACCGCACCGGTGGCGGTGCCGATGCTCACAGTAAACACTGGCCATATGGGATTTTTAGCAGAAACTCATCTTGATTATTTGGATAGCGCCCTTGATCAGGTAATTGCTGGCCGCTGGAGCGTGGAAGAACGCAGCATGGTGGTGGTGAGCGTATTGCGGGGCGATCAAAGGCGCTGGGAAGTGCTGTGTTTAAACGAGATGGCTCTACACCGGGAGCCACTCACCAGCATGTGCCATTTCGAAATCGCCATCGGCCGCCATGCCCCAGTGGATATTTCAGCTGACGGAATTATCTTATCTACCCCAACTGGCTCCACTGCTTACGCCTTAAGTGCTGGCGGACCTGTGATTACACCCGATTGCCCGGTGCTGCAGCTCACACCGATTGCACCCCATTCACTTGCCTCAAGGGCTTTGGTTTTTAGCGATAGTGAACCTGTAACTGTGTTTCCCGCTACACCAGAACGTTTGATGATGGTGGTGGATGGCAGTGCAGGTTGTTATGTGTGGCCGGAAGATCGTGTACTGATCCGCCGCAGCGATGAACCAGCCCGATTTATCCGCCTTCAAGATCATGAGTTTTTCCGGGTGCTTGGTGAAAAACTTGGCTGGGGTTTACCCCATGTAGCAAAACCAGCCCTGCCGGATTAACGCATGGGCGTGAAACAAACCCTGCTGCTGCTTGGCAAAGAAGCGCAACATCTAAAAGAACGATTAGAAGCCTCTGGATACATCACCAGCAGCTGGAGCTTGGAGCAAGCCAGCCAAAATTTGCAAGCCGGCGGCTTATTTGATGCGGTGTTGCTATCTGGTGAAGCAATCAAGTTTTGTGTTGCCCTGCGACAGCACTACGGAGATAACAAAGGGCCTGCCTTAATGCTGGAGGCCCATAGCAATAACATTGCTGCCCGCAGCCTTTGCCTTGAACTGGGGGCCGATGATTTTTGGCTCGCTGATGCTCCCCCTAGCGATCTGCTGCGGCGTCTGCGTCAGCAAATCCAACGCCAACAGCCAGCTGCCCCTTTTAATCCAAATCTGCTTTCGCTGGCTGAGCTAATTCTTGATCAAAGCGAAAAGCAGGCTTTTCGCGGAAACCGTAATCTAAATCTCACCGCTAAAGAATATGACCTATTGCTTGTGTTATTTAAACAGCAAGGTGTATGCGTGAGCCGCAAACAAATTCTTGAACAGGTGTGGGGCCTAGCTGAAACCAGTGAGGCAAACATTATTGAGGTTTATGTGCGCTACCTGCGGCTTAAATTAGAAGCAGAAGGTGAAGAGCGTTTAATTCATACTGTGCGGGGCCATGGCTATTGTTTACGCACTAATGGAGCGCAGAAATGATTAAGCCAGCTCTGATCAAAGGCGGCTTGATAACTACTGCATTGCTGTCTATTTCTTTATCGCCAGCTGCATTGAATGCAAATAAAGCCCAATACCTCCCAACGGAAGCTCAATGGTGCCTAGCCAAAGGCTGCAT